>DAORHY010000068.1:0-12706 GCA_035438225.1 Bacteroidia bacterium | reverse complement strand
ATCACCAATCACCAATCACCAATCACCAATCACCAATCACCAATCACCAATCACCAATCACTTTTCTCCTTTTCTTCCTTTTCTTCCTTTACATCTCCTTCAATTCATATAGTCAGGATCTCGATGTAGTGATCACTGTTTCGAAATACGTTAGTGGTACTGACATTAGTTGTCACGATGCACACGATGGATCAATGGAAGCTGTCATTGTAGGGGGAGCAGCCCCGTATTCTTATCAGTGGAACAGTGGTTCCTATATAGCTTATACCAAAAGCATTTCAAATCTTGGGCCGGGAGAATATTTTTTCACGGTGATCGATGGAAACAACGACACGGTTACCAAGAGCGGGAAGATTTACAACGTGGATGCTTTGGCTACAAATCCCGTGGTTTCAAGTTACGCGGGAGGCTATACTATTTCATATCAGGGTGGAAATGATGGAAGTATCGAAACCAATGTGAGTGGCGGAACTTCTCCATATACAGTACTCTGGAATACCGGGCAGCAGGAGCAAAATATCAGTGATTTAACTGCCGGGACATATACTTTTACCGTTACTGACGACAATCAATGTACTCTTACCACAACGGTCACTTTAACGGAACCTACTCCGCTCCATATTGTGAGCATTACAAGTCCATTGTTTCACGATTACAACATAGCATGTCATGGGACCGAAACCGGTAGTATTAATTTAACTGTTGAGGGAGGCGTTCCCCCTTACACTTATTTTTGGAACAGCGGTGATACTGCCCGAAACCTGGATACTTTAAAAACCGGAACCTATACGGTTCAGATCACCGATGCAAACAATGCGCACATCAGTGGTTCCATTGTCTTGACCCAACCGGGTGAAATTAACTATGACCTTTCAGCAACTGTTTACAGCAATGGAAAGAATACCACCTGTTTTAATTGTGCGGATGGATATGTAACAAGCAATGCAGGCGGTGGTGTAAGTCCGTACACTTATTTATGGAATACAGGACAAACGACAGCAAATTTATCCGGGGTCATCGCACGCAATTATTCATTGCTTGTTACGGATGTAAACGGATGTACCCGCAGCAAGGAAATCACGCTGACACAGCCCGATAGAAGCGACTGGACCATTCTTGGCAACACAGGAACCAGTGCAGATTCGAATTATATCGGAACCAGCGATACTAAAGATTTTGTTATTAAAACGAATGCAGTAGAACGCCTGAGAATTAAAGCAAGCGGAGAAATTTCTGTTCCCTTTAGCGAACCCTCTAATAAATTAATTGTAAGTAGAATTACATCGCCGGATTCCGTGCTTTTCATCGGCGACAGTACACTTGTTTTGGATTATAGTTACAATCGGATCTATGGCGACAGGAATGGAAATGTGTATAAGGGAACAGGACTTGGGGAAAATACGTATGCGTTCGGTATGCAGTCCCTGGCTATCGGATTTGGAACAGCCAGTAGAGGTGAAAAAGCAATTACTTTAGGAAACAATGTACACACATCTGCGAACGCTACAAACTCCATTGCAATTGGAAGCGGAGGCTTTACACTTGACCAATCTAACACATTTGCAATTGGTTTCAATAGTAACAAACCTACCCTGGTTGTGAGACCCGCAAATGGAACGGGTACCACCGGAAAAGTCGGGATAGGGTTGGATGATCCTACTGAAAAACTCGAAATCGGCCACAGCGACCAGACCGGAGGCATGGTGCTGAATCATATTCCTGTGAGCGGAACAACAAACTGGCACAGTGAAATAAAATTCAACAGCGGTACAGATCAGAAATGGGCCTTGGGAAATGATTTATACCACCAGGGCGATCAAAACTTTTTTATTCGGGATAATGCAAGTTCGAATACGCGTTTCCTCATTGATCCAAGTGGACGGGTGGGAATTGGTACTTCTACTCCTGGTTTTATGTTGGATGTCAATACAGGAGACAATACAAGCACCATCAACGGACTAAAAATTACGACCCACCATGGTACTGCCTTAGTCAATTTTGGCTATGGCTTACTCATCGACCTTGACAACAATACAACGAAAGCAATTGTTGTTCGAAATTCCGGTGTTACAAATTTCCGCCTGGATGCAACTGGAGTAGTGTCCTGCCGTGAAATCTATGTAACACAATCAGGCTTGGGTGATTTTGTATATAATAAATCATATCCTTTGCTTAGCATCAAACAACTTGAAGAATTTACCAGTGAAAATCATCATCTCCCCGGTGTTCCTACAGCTGAAGAAGTGAAAGAAAAAGGAATGAATGTAGGTGATTTTCAAAATATACTTCTTCAAAAAATCGAAGAACAATCCTTGTATATAATTTCCCTGCAGAAACAGGTCGATGAGCTCAGAAGTTCCATTCAGGAAACAAAGAAATAGGCTGAGCCATGAAAAAAAAATCTATTTACATTCTAATTGCTCATTGCTTACTTTGGTTTTGTGTAAATGCACAATCGGATTTTATCAAAATCAGAGGGCGACAGTTTTTTGATAACGAAGGGCAACCTTTTTATCCGATGCATGCCGTTTATTTTTTGGATGTGATTTATCCGGAAGCATTGTTTCAACCGGGCCCTCCTGCGATGAATCCTGTATCAGACCCTTACATTAACCAATATTATATTGCTCCAAATGCATGGTATGGAAGTCTTACGATGAATGGCAAATATGAAAGTTATCTTGAATCAGGGAGCCTCGCATTAATTGAAAAAGATTTCAGGAAAATAAAAGAGATGGGGTTTAACGGTGTCAGGCTTTCAAATTCATCCTGGAGGTATAATTTGCAATATGACGACTGGGAAAATGGCTGGGTAGATATTTTTCCACAAGATTTTTTCCTAAAAACATGGCCGGATAAGAACCATTACCGGAAGGATGTAGTAATGTTGAGGAGACCTTATGATCAGGATCCATTTCTTGATCGTTACCTTGTATTGTTAGATAGTGTCTTAGGAAGAGCATCGAATGCAGGAATAAATGTTTTGATGGACGTTTCGGTTTTTGGTATTTACAATTTCCCGAGTGCCGTGGATGATTTACAAGAGCTATTAAGGATATACGGAAACCATTTTAAAGAAAACAAGACATTGATGGGTTATGTTATCATCCAGGAGCCAACATATACGGATTTGCCTAGTCATGTTAAATCAGATATCTGTGAAAAAGTCAATCTTTTTTACGAAACCCTTCACAATCCTTCTTGTGATACGAATCATCTCATTACAATTGGAATGATTGACGTTCAGGACGTATTGGAGTGGGATCCCGCAGTGCTAAAAGTTGATTTTTTAATGCCTCATGTATATCCTTTCTTTCGGGATTATGAACAGTTAAATATGGAGGACGGCATCAAAAGGGTTTTGGGGAAGTTGTATTGGATTTCAAAAAATTATCCCATTCCCTGGTTCATAGGGGAAACGAATATTTTAGCTAGTGATGATGCAATACTTCCGGGTCAAATGCAAGCACCGGAATCCCTTCAAAAACAATTTGTAGATTCATTTTTAGAGCAAGTCCACAATTGTTCCGGATCAGGTTTTACCTATTTCGCCTATCAGGAAAGTGGGAGGCACGATGTTTCAGGTGGACCATTTTATAATGATGGTAGTGGTATCTTGAGAATGGGAAATTTAACTAATGAGAATGACAACAGGTATGATAAAGAATTTGTCACAGATATTCGGAACTATTTTGATAATCGTCCGCCCCCAAATGCAGAGCTGTGTTCAAAGCCAGACAATTATTATGATCCGTATAATGCCAAAAGGCATTCCGAAGATTATTTTCCTCCGGGAACAATTCCGATGATTAAGGGAACTGTAACTGACCAAAATGGGTCTCCAATTAAAAATGCAGTAGTTACTGTTTATGCTTTCACTGGAATAAGATTGCATGAAGATTTAAATAATCCAAATAAAATAACTGGTGTAAAGGATAATGGGTATTATACTTTTACTGATGCAGATGGAAAGTATTCGATCACACCATTTTCTATTGATTTTCCAAATAGTCCGGATGGCGGATTGCAATTTATCAGATGGATCCAAGTCTCGGCTGTTGGTACCACTAAGTCTGAATGTCCTCATCCGGATGGCTGGACATGGTATTCTAACCCTAATGATCCAAATACGCAATGGTTGAATTTACCTCCAAATGTTCTAACTGAATGTGGTTCTACGAATGGTGAAATAAATTTTGTGTTAAATAGAAATAGTGATAGTTATTATACTGTTATTGAAAATCAACTGGTAAACGCTCAAAATTCGACAAAGCACTACTCAGGAAGACTAAAATTGAAAGCTCAAGGCCAAAATATTATTTCGTCAGACGGAACTGCAAATTTAAGTGCACTGGATACAGTGAATTTGAAAGATGAATTTTCGTCCGTTGCTGGTAGTGAAACTCATATACACAATACTAATGTATTTGATGAGTGCATTGATTTCCCATCACCTGCTAGAATTAACCACAGTACTACTTTTTTAAAACAAAAAAAGTCAAGAATTTCAAAAGAATTAGATTTGGTTTTTACCCATGAACCACAAGATATATCAATATTTCCAAACCCTGGGACAGGAAAATTTATGTTAAAAATTCAATTAAATTCTAGTTTGAATAAAGAAATCGAAATATTTGACATCTATTCGAAAAGAATATTTAGCATGATTACAGTGGCGAATAATCTGGAAATTGACATTTCGTCTCAGTCCAAAGGCCTTTACTTTGTAAAAGTAAAAAGCAATAAAAGCTCTATTGTCAAACAACTTATAATTCAATAGTCATATGAAATATTTTAAATTAATTTACACGGTATTTGCTATGATTTTATTATCAGAAATTTCCTTTGCTCAGGAATGGCAATGGGTTTCCCCTGGAGGCGGATCAAATGGTGATGCTGCAACATTAATTTGCCATGACGCAATTGGGAATTATTACGTTGGGGGTGAATATTATTCAGATCCTGCAATTTTTGGAAATGATACTCTTCATTTGAATGGTAATAATGAAATGTATTTAGCAAAATATAATTCCTCTGGCCAAATTCAATGGACTATATCCTTTGGGAGTAACAGTGTAATACCGAATGAGCAAGACAATATTTCGTATTTAATCTTTCGCCCTCACCAGAATTCACTTCTTATTGGTGGTTTTCATGAAGGAACCATGACAATTGGAAATTATACACTCTATGGATCAGGAGGTTTCATTGCAGAATTGAGCTTGAATGGGGTGTTCAATTGGGCGAAATCGTTATCATATAGTTGCTTGTGTGTAGCTGAAAATGGTGACATATTTACTCAGCATAGCTTTTCACAAGATTGGAATATTGATACCATGTATGTAAGTGCTGGACTCTGGTTTGCACGCTTTGACCCAGAAGGAAACCTCCAGTGGGCAAAAAGGAAATGCGATCCTCAAGTAAGCGGAATTAGTGGAATGGAGTTTGCGTTTTTTCAAATGTCAGAACGAAATGGGAAAATTACAGGATATGGAAATGCACGTGTGGATACATTGCAAATTGATACTGTAACAGTTTATACTTATAGCTATTATCAAAGTATTTTGGCATGCTTTGATACATCTGGTACTGCACTTTGGTTAAAACCAATTGGAAGCACACCAGAAATTCCAGCATTTGATTTTGTTCAGGATTCGAAAGGAAATAATTTCATCACTTCAACTTTTCATCATGCTGCAATATTTGGCAGTGATACTATTTTCCCTCCTTCTGCTCTTTCATATGATGCATTCATTGCTAAATATGATAGTATTGGTCGCTTTTTATGGGTAAAGCAAATGAATAGCGATTCAGAAAATTCACCATTGAAATTGGCAATAGATAATTTCGGAGGCTTGATACAAGTTGGTTTTTTTAAAGGTTCCATTGTTTTAAATTCTGATACACTTTTTTCGAATGGGTTTGTAACCTATTATGTAGTCAGATTTGATTCCACTGGCGATATTTCTTATTTCAATATCAATGATGAAATTGGTATAAATAATTTAGAGATTGATAGTTCTGAATATATTACAGCTTGTGGTGTTTTTCAAAACACTGCAGATTTCAATGGTACTAGTTTAACAAGTAACGGAATGGTGGACGCCTTCATCGCGCGAAGCAGCCCTCTAACCGCAATCGAAGAAAACACCCGCCAACAGAATAATCAACTTGTGATCTATGCCAATCCCAACCAAGGCCGTTGTAAGCTGGAAATTCCGGATGAATTTGTTCATGAGAGAAGTTTGTTACTTCAGATCTTTGATAATACCGGGAGAATGATTCAACAAACCCAGGTCATCATGAGTGAAGATAAAGTCCGCGTAAACCTCGAAGCTGAAGCCAAAGGCATTTACAATGTCACCTTGAGTAACAAGAAGAAAAGTTATCAGGGGAAAATTGTGTTTGAATGAGAGGATTTTTGATTTTAGATTGCTGATTGTAGATTGAGGTGCCCAATCTACAATCAGCAATCTAAAATCTATAATCCTTTTCGGTTCTCCAGTTTCACTTTGAGTAATAATAAGAAGTTTGTCAGAGGAAAATTGTTTTTGGATAAGAGTGAAAATTAGCTCGCATCTTTTTGCAATGAATTAGTTATATTTCTATGGTCTATAGCTAAGTAACGAACTTTTCCGCTACCGCACTTGCTTACGTTAAAGCCTTGTCCCATGCGAGACGAAATGAACTATTGCATGACGACACGTTTGGCAGTGACTTTGTTTCCAGCATTTATGACAATAGTATACAGCCCACGAGGCCACGAGGAAACATTAATTTTTTCAAAAGAAGAAATCATTCCAGAGTAAACATTCTGTCCGGTTGAATTATACATTGCAAGAAATGCTTCTTGAGTATCCGGCTTTTCATAAAGCAAATTAAGTTCGTCGTGTACAGGATTTGGATAAAGTTGAAAATTTAAAGCAGCATCCCTTTCCTGAATTCCCGGATTGATACAAAAAGGATCGCTCAGTGGGTAAACTGTAATGCAAAACTGATGCGACACGTTTCCTGTAAATCCACAATGATCATCATGGGAAGAAATCGTGAAGCAATGTGGTGTGGTACTCACATCCGATAAGGAAGGTGTCCAACTGAAATAAGCCGTGTCGATATTCGTAATTGCCAATTGATCATACGTCCAGGTTGCACTTGCAATGGATTGATCCCAATAAATAAATAAATCCTCAGTAGTATTGGAGTCATACGATGCAACGAAAAAATTCACTGGCACACCCGGACAAGCGGCAATATTAAAAACAGAAGATCCGTCGATACCAGAAAGGGTAGGAGCCACATTCACAATTGGGTCTTGGATAAGCCGAAGTTGCAAGTCCCTTTCGACCTGGCCAATCAATACTCCGTTTCTGTATTCGGAAACAATGACAGCAAAAATGGAGTTTTCAACCTGTGTGCCGTTAAAACACAATCTTCCGCTGCTGGAATCAAAAGTGACAGTGGAAGAAGATGAAATCGGGCTGGTATAAGAATATCCACTCAAATAATGAACGGTATCTGCAATCGAAGGCCCTGTCCTCGGTGTTGTCAGCTGAAAAGTCAGTGAATCTCCTTCAGGATCATAAACGCCATGATCAAAACAGTTCTGAATTCCTGTGTAAAATAAACCGGCAGCCGCACTATAAAAGAATGGTGCAGTATCACAAATGGAATTGAGATTGTTAAACATTGAATAAATAAACATGCTGTCATTGGCGCCCCCAGCTGTAGTAGTGATGGATGCATTTCGATTCACAACCGTATTGCTGAAGGTCCAGTCTGAACAAGCACCGGGTAATGTAACAGTCCCACTATAGTCATGTCTTGCAAATCCGAAAAACGAACCACCGAAACAGGTGTTGGTGCCCGGATCACAAATATTCGAGTAGGGTTGTGGATTCCCAACAAGATTAACAATCATCGATGCCGGGCTCGAATATCCACATGAATTCGTGATTGTGATGGTTTGAGAATTATTCAAATTGATTCCTGAACAATCCCGGTAAAGCCGTAAATAGATGGTGTATTGATTGCCACCATTGCATTCATACCGGATTTCACCTCCCATCGCATGCGATGCAAAGGATTCCTGCACCGACTGTCCTAAAAGATACAGGAGAAAGAGTAGAAAGAGATTTGTCTTCAAGGTTAGGGGGATTTTTACCCCTAAGATAGGAGAAAGTTGTTAATCTAAGTGCTTTAAGTCTTGGTGAGAAAATAATTTACTCAAAAATCGCTTTCGCATCAGTTCTTCACACACCGCACCGACAATCCGTAGGCTTCGTAATTAAAAGCCATGCGGGCCAGACCATTGTTGTGCCAGAGCGAACAATAATACGCAGCTGTTCCAGGATTGTATTCTACCGAACTCCACCAATATCCATAATCAAACGTATTCATGGATGTTCCCGTGTTCAAACGATAACCTCCCGGCAAACCGGAGAAGCCACCGGAGTTGTCGGCATTCACATTCGGATTGGTCCAGTGTACAATGCCGGCTTCTTTCATTTTTCCACCGGCAGCACTTGCTCCGCCTAAATTGGAAAGCAGGGTATTCCATTCGTCATCACTTGGAGTGTGCCAGCCTGTCGGACAAACATTTCTGGAATCAACAACAGTAAACCAGTTGTACAATTTTCCATAAGGATTTTCAAATTGCGGATCGTTGTTGTAATAACTCCAGGCTCCGCTTGTCAGCACGCTCCATTGGTTGTTGCTGATAATGTTCGGAATGGAATCGCCATTGGAATAATGCGCCGTGTTCAGATTTTCAGCCATCCATTCCTGGTTCCCGACGATAATACTGGTGTAGACATGTCCTTCAATATCGCTCACACCACCCCCCGCTGTAAACAAAGCACCCGGCGCAATTGTGTAAGTGACACTGTCTATTTCTGCAATGGGAATTTGCAGTACGGATCCATCTGTCTTGTGTATATTCATCGTGTTTTGCCCAAAAGCGATGGATGTAAAAAAAATAAACAGAAGTCCGGCGATGCTTTTCATCAGTAGTTTTAATTAATGAGTATTCGTTTGATGATAAAAGTGTTGTCGTTGCTGATCTTACAGAGATATACCCCGGCTCCGGGCGGATTTCCGTTTGAATCCAGTCCGTCCCAAAGAATCTGATTCAGTCCTGCAGGTTGCATGATGGAATTTAATTGTCTGATTTTTTTCCCCTGAATATCCAGGAGATCAATGACCACCTTTGTCTTCTTTTGCAAATGATACTGAATCGTGAACGGACCAATACCCGGGTTCGGAAATACAAACGCGCCATAAAGGGATACCGGCTCCGGTTCGTTCATTCCGTAGAGGAGACCTTTGTAATTATAATTGCCGATAGTTGATTCAGGCCAGCTGAGTGTTGTTCCGTCCATCTTACTCAGTCGCATTGTATCGCCTGCAACCGTGATTTTTCGAATATCCGTCAAAGCATACTGGGCATGACTTCCGTCCTTAAAGTTGATATAGATATTCTGCGCCCGGTTCACAGGAATCGTCAGGCAGAAAAAAAGCAGGAGAAAAAATGTTGTCTTGATTTTTTTCATCAGTAAAAAGGTAAGCAGGCAAAGCATCGATTTCCCGGAACTTGAATTGCTGCAAGTATAGGTTTGAAATCTGTAGTTAATTTGTAGAAATATACAAATGACTTTTCATCTTTTTGCTGCTAATAGGGTCTCCAAATTATTGAAAATTTATCTAAAAATCCACATTCTTAAGTTGAGAAGCACCATCTCCCGGTTAAAAAGTGACTATTTTTATCGAATAGATACGATCGAAACGTGTGACACGCAGCCAATAGATACCTGCGGGTACATTCGCAAGATTCACTTTTTTCCCTTCCACAGAATACAATTCCCCATGACAATTTTCAGCAAGTAACACGGATGAGTTTACGATGCTATAAAAATCGTGAGGAGTATAGGTTGCTTCCTGTAGTCCTGTTTCTTCATTTTTTACATACGTCGCAAAAATCAGATCCAGGTTGAAAGGATAGGTCCCGCTCGGATCAATCAGGTACAGATCGCCTCCCGGGTATGAATTACTCGCATCTGCCTGCACTCCATAGGGATCCGGGATGCCGTTTCCGGGAGAAAAAAAAATGGTATAAACGGATCCGCTTGTCACGTTACAATTCACAGCGAATGGAAGCAAACAATTTCCGGAAGGACAAGAGACATTCACCTGACTTGAATACAAAACATTTCCTCCTATTCCGGCACCTTCAATAATTTCAAGAGTTCCCAATCCGGAAATAAAATTGAAAAACCCAATGTCAACCCGGTCGAGATTACCACTCAATCCTGCTGTAAACGTCTGGTACCATGAATATCCCGGCAATGTGCGCGCACTGATTCCCGCAGTATAAACTGTGTCGTACTGATCACGGACAGATTGAGAATGAACGGAGGTAAGTGTGAGGGCGAATAGAAGTGTAAGGACGTATTTCATTGTGGAAGATATTTACCACAAAACTAATTCCTGCAAACCGTATTGAAAATGGAATCCTCTAAAATTAGTGTGTTAACTGACAAAAATCATAAACCCATCTTTGCGTCCTTTGCGTCTTTGCGCGAAATATTTTCTCGCAAAGACGCAAAGGACGCAAAGATCTATTGTACGATGAACCGACCCTTACTTCGGAGAAAAGGAGAATTTACAAGCACCTGGTAAATTCCTTTTGCAAACTGAGAAATATCAACCTTCGTTTCTTGTATTGAAGTCACATTTTTTTGAAAAACAATTCTCCCTGCTTCATCAACTATTTTTAACTCACCGGGATGAGTCGCTTTGATTTGAATGTTATCGTTTGCAGGATTTGGGTAAATGACTAAGTGTTGAAGATTTTCAATTGAACTCATTCCTAAAGCAATGCAATATGCATCGCTTGAAGGAAGAACGGTGATGCAGAAAGTTTTGGAACTTGTACCAAAGTATGGACAATGGTCGTCAATCACGCTGGCACTGAAACAATGCGGAACTGTTGCCACATCAACTGAAGAAGGAGTCCAGCTGAAATATGCTGTGTCGCGATGAGTTCCGGAGGTAATAAAATTCGCAGGGTAGATCCCGCCATCCCATGACAGCATTGTCGCATCAGCAGCGTCATTATCCATCGCGTACATATAAAATTCAACAGGTATGTTCGGACAGGCATTCATGGTTGATCCAAGCGTTCCGTTGATTCCGGTAATCAGAGGTACCGAATTGTTACAATTGTTGATGGTTAACTGAACATCTCTTTCTGTTTCTCCAATCAGCACCCCGTTTCTGTATTCGCTTACAAGAATTGCGAAAACCGTCACATCCGTTTGAGTTGGTAACATACACATCACTCCGGTTGTAGAATTGAAGGTCACCGGAGGACTTGATACTAAAGGTTGGGCAGCAGTATAACCCGACAGATAGGTCACCGTAAGTCCGGGTCCGGTCAGCGGTGTGATGAGTGAATACGCCAGCGAATCGCCGTCTGCATCATAAGCTGCATTGGTATAACAGAATTGTTGACCGATGCAGGCAAAAGGCACCGGAGGATTTGCAAAATAGGGGGAGTTATTACACGTCGCATTGGTGTTGTTGAGCAATGAATATACATACTGATTGTCGCTACCGGCTCCCGTGATGGTTGTGATTGCAGCATTTCGGGATGCTTCGGAATGCGCGAATCTCCAGTCGGCACATTCTCCCGGCAGGGTGACAATTCCTTCATATTCCCAGGCTTCTATGCCTGTATAGATTCCCCCATTACACGTAGTGGTGGTCGTAGGACAAACAGTAGAGATCTGTTGGGGAACAGGAACCGTTGGACTCAGCAGGATTGTCTGATCCGGGAAACAGGAGGATGTAATGTCAATGGACATTTGAGCCGGAGCGGGAATTCCCATGCAATCCCTGTAGAAAAACATTGTAATACGGTACTGATTATTCCCCAGGCATTCATAATTAATTTCCGCTCCCATCGCATGACTTGCGCGAGATTGCTGACTAATTAATAAAAGTATACAGGAAAGAAAAGTAAGGATACCATTTTTCATGTCGAAGGGGCTTAGGTATCAGAAAGATATAAAATCTTTGGGCCTTATGTCCCGATTGGTTGAAAAAAATTCGCGCCATTTTGGACAAATGATCATAAAGAAATTTTGGAACGATCCTTTTGTTCTCTTCAATCCCGCCTTGCCCGTGCTCCGCTCGTTCCTCGCTTTGCCCGGGGTTAGATTGCTGAGTGATTTGCATTTCAATTGAAAAGGTATTAGGGTAAAGAGTGAATGGTGAAGTGTGAAGAGAAAAAAAATACTATTAGAAGGAAAATTTTCAGCCAGTAACTCGCCCATCGGCGTGCGGGGGCGTCCACGAGCAGCGCGGACCTTGCATCGACCAGTAAAGAGCCATTATCCTCAAGATCGGAGCACGATGCAAGGTCTGTGCTCGTGGGGTCCTTTTTTTGCTTACTTTTTTTGGACAAGCAAAAAAAGTATGAGTAAATAGTCTGTAATTATCCTTACTCAAACCGGAATTGAACAATCAGAAACCTGGTTTGTGCGAAGGCGTCTACGAAGCAGCGCAGAAAGCCTTGCAGAGTGAATGGTGAAGAATGCTCCCGCTTCGACGGATATTCATCCGTTGTATTCTAACCGTGGATTTAAATCCACTTTGAATCCCTCAACGTGTCAGCACACTTCCAAATTCATTTAGAACTTTCATAAAG
>DAORHY010000067.1:0-12709 GCA_035438225.1 Bacteroidia bacterium | reverse complement strand
CTTTTACTTTAGCAATTTATGTAATAATACAACACTTGCAAGAGCTTTGGGAATGATAACTATCAGTGCATCTGGTTGGCTGCGTGAATATTATGTTAAGCCGATTTGCAGTTAATTATTCCTTTGAGTGAGTGACTTTCGCAGTGTTTTCTGCATCTGGAAATCGGAATCTGATACCTGGTTTTTACAGATCTGTTTTGCTATCGGAATGTCGCTCCGGCCGGGATTTTATCTGGTTAAAAAAACAAGATGCATATTTTTCACCATCGATAGAAGAAGCTATTAATTCTGCTAATTTTGTGCATGCACGAGACCATTCTGATTATCGACTTTGGTTCCCAGTACACACAACTCATTGCCCGCAGAGTCAGGGAATTGAATGTGTATTGCGAAATTCACCCCTTTCAACACATACCTCAAATTGATTCTACTGTGAAAGGAGTAATCCTTTCCGGAAGTCCTTCTTCTGTTCGTGATGTAAATTCTCCTCAGATTGATTTGCAATCCATACGGAAAAAAGTTCCGCTGCTGGGGGTATGTTACGGTGCTCAATTGCTTGCCCAAACAAATGGAGGCGAAGTGATGCCTTCGAAAATCAGGGAATACGGGCGGGCCACATTGCAATCGGTAGAAATGGAAAATGAACTTTTCAGGGATGTCCCGGTTGCTTCAACGGTATGGATGTCTCATGCCGATACAATTGCAAAGATTCCGGAGAATTTTGAAATCCTCGCGAGTACTGCCGATGTGAAAGTTGCGGCGTATAGAATCCGCGACGAATCAACCTATGGCATTCAGTTTCATCCTGAAGTTACGCATTCAACAGACGGGGTTGTTTTGTTACGTAATTTCCTTGTGAATATCTGTAAATGCACACAGGACTGGACGCCGGCCTTTTTTGTGGACGAAACTGTCCGGCAACTGAAAGCGACGATCGGCAACGACCAGGTTGTGCTTGGTTTATCCGGCGGTGTCGATTCATCTGTTGCGGCTATGTTGCTGCACCGTGCGATTGGCAGGAATCTGCATTGTATTTTTGTGGATAACGGATTGCTTCGTAAAAACGAATTTGAAACTGTTCTCGAATCCTATCGTCACATGGGATTGAACATTACCGGTGTGAATGCGAAGGATCTTTTTTATTCCGCACTGAAAGGAATTTCAGATCCGGAAAAAAAACGGAAGGCGATCGGCAGTGTGTTTATTGATGTGTTCGACACAGAAGCACATCGCATCCAGGATGTAAAATGGCTCGGACAGGGTACCATTTACCCGGATGTTATTGAATCCATGAGTGTAAAAGGACCCTCAGCAACAATCAAGTCACATCATAATGTCGGCGGGCTCCCTGAAAAAATGAAATTGAAAATCATCGAGCCACTGAAATCATTGTTTAAAGATGAGGTCCGAAAAGTGGGAAAGGAACTGAATCTTGATGCTGCAATTCTGAACCGTCATCCATTTCCAGGTCCGGGCCTCGCCATTCGGATTCTTGGAGACATTACACCGGAAAAAATAGCCATTGTACAGGAAGCGGATGCATTGTTTATCGATGGACTGAAATCGCATAAATTGTACAATGAAGTATGGCAGGCAGCCGTGATCCTTCTTCCGGTACAATCGGTCGGAGTGATGGGTGATGAGCGGACTTATGAAAATGCGGTTGTCCTTCGCGCGGTAAGTTCAGTGGATGGAATGACCGCTGACTGGTGCCATCTTCCCCATGAATTTCTTGCAAAAATGTCTAATGAAATTATTAATAAAGTCAAAGGGATCAACCGTGTGGTGTACGACATCAGTTCGAAGCCACCGGCTACCATCGAATGGGAATAAACAGTTCACGAATGCAAGAGCATCACACTCAATTACCACAACGCTTTGAAAAAAAATAGAATCGTTTCGTTAATTTATACCTCTGCCTTGAAGAGGTTCGGCATGCTTTTGTTGCTGAGTTGTTCTGCATTTTTTTTCATTCCCGGGAATTCCCATGCACAGGTACTCGACAAAAAAGATACTTGTGATATCCGTTTCGTGAATTCCAGGAAATTTTACCTCTACAAAGTCAACAAAGGAGAAACTTTATTTTCAATTTCACAGAAATTTAATATTCCACAGGAAGAAATTCATCAGTTTAACCCGGAGCTTCAGCAGGACGGTTTAAAAGCGAAAATGAAATTATGGATACCTGCGTACAGCTGGCTGGAAAAGGATGTGGTGAAGACGGAGGAAAAGGTGATTGAGAAAGTTGCCCCGGTTTCACATGAATTCAAACTCACTTTGTTTACAAAATTGAACCTGGACAGAATTTACTTGCCCGGTGAAGTGCAAGATTCTTCCTACGTGAGTGAACCCCTGGACCCTGAACTGGAAGCGAATCTGCAATTCTATGAAGGCGTTCAAAGTGCACTGGTGAGATTGAAAGGTCGTGGTTTGAAAGCGCACCTGACGGTTTACGATACAGAAGAAGACAGTTCACGGCTCAATAAACTGATGTTTAAACCGGAATTGCCAGAGCAGCATCTGTTGTTTACCAATCTTTCCGGACGGGAGTTGAAAAAGCTGAATGACTTTTCGCTAACGAAAAAACTTCCATTGCTGGCCACAGCCATTAACGTAACGGACCAGGTGAAATTCAACCCGGAAGCCATCGCTTTGTACCCTTCTTCCTTACTTCAGTGCAGCATAATGGGAAAGCGCGCTTCCGGAATTTATAATGATGCAAATTGTGTGGTCGTAAGGACAGGACAGGCAAAGGAAAATGAAAGGTCGGCAACATTTGCTCAGGGTTGGGTTGCCAATAAGCCGGGAATAAAAATCCGTTTTGCAGACTATGGGAAGTATCAGTTCAAAGGAATACAAGACAGTCTTGTAAAGGGAAAAATGAATGTCATTTTCATACCCTCTTCGAATGAGGATCAGGTGTCCACAATTTTTAATGCTCTGAAAGAGGTTCTTGCAACGTACACGGTCACTGTCATAGGATTACCGACCTGGCAGCATTTTGAAACCATTGACCCGGCTTTGTTCGATACTTTCCAGGTCGTTTTGTTCAATGCAGGATTCATCGATTACAAAGCAAGGGAGACGGAAGAATTCAGAAGGTATTTCCGGGACACTTACAATTCTGAACCCGGAGAACCGGCTTATCAGGGTTACGATGCCATGCTGGTGGCCGGAGAATTGTACCTGAGTAACCGATTGAATTCTGCAGCAGATAAACCACGTGAAAAAATCGACGGACTTTATTCGGATTATGATTTTTACATCACTGACGGAGGCTTGTGCAGAGAAAATAAAATCCTTCATTTTCTCCAGTTTAATGATTTCATTCCGGACTTGATTCGGGAGTAACATACCGGTAAATTTTATCCCTTGCGGTAGTTCCATCTTTGCAATGAGGAGAAAATATTCTTTTGTCCCAACAGACGCTGGCGGATAAAACTCTTTTTATGTTATACACAAAACATCGAAAAAAAATGAACCCGTGAGTGAGGATGCAGAAAAAATTTCCAATTGGTTCCGTGATTTGCAAAACCGGATTACATCTTCACTTGAAGAAGCAGATGGAAAAGAAAAATTCAGGGAAGACCAGTGGGAACGTCCCGGCGGTGGTGGCGGAAGGAGTCGTGTGATTGAACAGGGTTCAGTGATTGAAAAGGGCGGCGTCAATTTTTCTGCAGTCTTCGGAAAGACACCCGAATTCATGCAGCAGCAAAACAATTCCGCCAGGCTTTTGTCGGATCGCTTTTTTGCAAGCGGAGTTTCGATTGTGATTCATCCGCAGAATCCGTTTGTGCCGATCATCCATATGAATGTTCGTTACTTTGAAAGTGCTGACGGTGAATCGTATTGGTTTGGAGGAGGAATAGACCTGACACCGCATTACGTGAACCTGGTTGACGCTGCCTTTTTTCACGGGGCGTTGAAGCAAACTTGCGACCGACATGACGGCACTTATTATCCTCTTTTTAAAAAATGGGCGGATGATTATTTTTTCATCTCTCACCGCCGTGAAATGCGTGGGATAGGCGGTATTTTTTTCGATCATCTCAAACCGGCGAAGAGTGAGGAGAAGAAAGAGGCGATTTGGGAGTTTGTCCGCGATGTCGGAAATACGTTCGTTCCGGTGTATACAGAATTGATCGGCCGGAACAAAGACCGGGAGTTCGGTGAAGAGGAGAAAAAATGGCAGCGGATCAGAAGGGGACGGTATGCGGAGTTCAACCTGGTTTATGACCGGGGAACACGTTTTGGTCTTGAAACCAATGGAAGAACTGAATCCATCCTGATGAGTTTGCCACCCGTAGCTGAATGGATATATGATCATCATCCATCACCGGGTTCTGAGGAAGAAAAAACACTGGAATTCCTGGGAAAAGGGAGAGACTGGATTAATGGGCATATCGTTTAACATAATATTTCGCAAATAGGAAAATAGCCTGAAAGAGGTAATTACATGTAAATTTTATCAATTCATGGAAATTTCCAATATTTGCAATCAAATTCAAGCTCATTCCTATGTCAAACGAACACCATAGCACAAATAGCAATCAGGGAATCTGGTACACATATTTTGGAAAAGGCGGTTCAGCTGCGTTTACTTTCCTTTGGATCCTGATCGCCGTTATCTGGCTCTTCAGTGTATTGAAATGGGGATGATTTCCCTGCACTTTGCAACCGAAACTGAATCCATAAAAAATGGCACCGGGAAGTACTGCCCGGTGCCATTTTTTATTTACAGTGCTTATTTCGACAACTGTTTTATCTTGGAAATGTATTGTGTGTCTTCTGCATAATATTTTCCCAGAAAAGTAAGGTATCGTTCTGTGAGTTTGAAACAATCGTCCTGCCAGAATTTATAGTCACGAACACATTCTTGCCAGTTGGCATAAACAGCATAGTGATTTTTGGTTCTGTACTTCTTTAATTCCTCCTGGGTTCCTTTGATTATAAGGTTCTCGTCCGGAAGAAAAATTCCGATTGCGCTCGTTTGTCTTCTGAAGGGATAACGCATGCCCAGAAGATTGTTGGTACGTGTCACCAGGTAAGAATTCAGGTGACCGGATTCAATCAGAATCTGTGCATAAACCTGTTCAGGGCAAATCACGTGCTGGAGATCCAGTTCCTTACGCAGGTTTTCTTTCGACAACGGTGTAGCCGGTGCTTTCTGAACCCTGTTGTATCGGATGGAACTTGCACCCGAGCCATTCGTAATCGAGAAATTATTTGAACAGAGAATGAAGAAGAACACGAAGAAGTTGAAGACAAATACGTTATTCCAGAAACGTGATCGTTCAACAATCCTTGTTTCCCTTAAATAATTCTCACAAGTTTCGTTCAGGCAAAGGACTGAATCCATTTCCTGTCGGTAAGTCTTGGTATGACAACAGCTTGTTTTCATATCTTTTGTTTTTTAAACCGTGCGAATGGTTTTTCATGGCTGTGGTCTGATGAATCAAAAATACCTTCCGGGCCAGCCCTTTATAAACCTTATTTGGTGAAAGGGATCTAATTAATTGGCGAATCGTCAGATCCGCGGGGTTATCGGAAGTGCTTGAATATTAGCTGTATATAAAGCTAAAATTGAACTGAAATCAGGGAAAATCTGTAGAAAATGCTGATTTTGGTTAATTTTAAAGGTATAAAATCGGCCTGTCCGGGGAGATTCTGGAAAGAGAACAGAAGTCTGAATTTTGATAAATCCAGATACTGGGTCATTAGCAATTGATAGTCCTTGTATTTATTTGCCTTACTGGATTCTCCAAATTGAAACAGAGCAGTTTTGTCACTGTATATTATTCACCTGAGATAAGTAAAAGGGTTAAAGGGGACTTCAATACATATATATATATATATATATGTATTCATCCATCGGTCGAATTGCCATTTAACGGGAAATGCGGATTTCCCATGGTATCTATCAATCAGCCTATTTTTATCCGGTTTCCAAGACTATCCTGTCTTATAATATATATTATGTTAAGTACTAACTATATTGAAAACAAAGCAGATATCCCCTGATTACCGAGTATTTCTTTTTTTGGAGGCCTAAAAAAAAGGAACAGGATTTTTATCCTGCTCCTTTTTGTATCTAATGCATTGAGTCTTGTCAGTACAGAACCACCACAACTTTCTATTTTCACTTCCCTTCCAATTCTGCTTTCACCTTATTATACTTCTCAGTTTCATTGGTTCGTGCATAGAGTTGTTTTAGAACCTGCAAAGTGGACTTGTACATGCTCTGGTCATCTTCTGTCTTTTTAGGGTTCAATTCAAGGGATTTTTCAAGATACGGCGCAGCAGATTTGAACTTCTCTTCGTAGATTTTTTTTGCTTTTTCAAATTCCTCATTCGACTTCATGGAATTTGCAGCGTTGGCTTTTTCTGCACCCTGGTTGAAATAAATAACACCCAGATTGTAATTTGCATACATCAAATCCGGATTCAGTTCAATGGCTTTTTTATAATCCGGAATGGCTTTATCAATGTCCTTTTTTCCTTCGTACAAAGATGCCCTTGTGAAATACAGGTTCTCGTTGTCAGGTGCACTTTCTATGGACTGGTTCAACTTCGTAATCAGTTCTTCCGTTTTACCTGTGAGAATATACAAACGGATTTCTTCATTCATCAGTGCAGAATTGTCATCAAATAAAGCTCTTCCCTTTTCAATCGCTGCTATGGCTTTTGCCGTATCCTTTTCTTCCTGGCAGATCCTGCTCATGTAGAGGTAAATTTTCGGATCATTGAATTTCATGTCGATTAATTTCTGGACATACGCTTTTGCTTTTTCATTGTCCTTGGCCTTGCTTGCGTTGAAATACAGGTTCTTGTAAACGATTTCAGTGGTAATATTATTGCGCTTGAGGTTATTGTCTTTATCCAGCGGAAGGATGTCAAGTACCAGCATGTACAGTCGGCTGGCTTTTTCGGTATCCCCTTTGGAGTATGCTTCAATGCCTTTGTTGAACGCTCCGATACCGGCCAGCCACACGAGTTTATTGCAGTCGTCGGTATAATTTCCTTTGGTATCAGTTTTCAGGCAGTTCAGAAAACTAACAGCCGATTTTTCAATGGCATCCCTGTCAAGACCGTTCACAGTCGCAGCAGAATCATCATGAATTTCGAGGTATATCTTGCCCCTGTAATACCACATTTTTGGATTGTTGGCTGTCGATTCATTTTCAGACGCCATGTCGATAAATTTCTTAGCTCCTGCCAGATCTTTATCGTTAAATGAGTTCGCCGCGCTCTGAACATTGAAATTCTGCGACCATGATTGCAGGGAAACAATCATCAGTACGAAAAAGAGTTTTAGTTTCATTAGGCTATTGTTGGTTGTTGAAAGTTTGTTGGTTTCTTGTTTTTTGTTGATCGTCAGTAGTGGAATAGTTTTAACCAATGAAAAATATCCAAAGGTGAATAGTTTCCCAACTACAGACTATGACTACCGACATTATTCCAGATCCACATCCTTAATCTTCCCATACCCAAGTTTCTCGAGTTTGTCTTTCAAGGTATAACGATTGCCGACAACAAGGATCACCATATTGTCAGGATTGATGTATTTTTTTGCGAGCGCATTCATGTCGGCTTTCGACATATCTTTCAGGATCTGGGCTTGTTTCACTGTGAAATCTGTGGGCAGGTCATATTGTGCAATGCGTGAAAGGAAGTTGGCTTTCTGGAACGGGGATTCATAACGCAAGGCTTCACTGTTCAAAATTGAATTCCGGGTGAAAGCTACTTCCTCATCGGTCAGGCCATTGCTGGTGTAGTCTTTTAACTCCTTCATGATTTCAGTGATACAGGAATCTGTTGCAGTCCTTCGAACACTGGCAGAAACCGTGAAAGTACCCGGGTATTTTGTTCCACTGAAACCGGAGCGGATACCATACGTGTAGCCTTTCTCTTCACGCAGGTTGAGGTTCAACCGGCTGTTAAAAGCCCCACCCAGCGCAAAGTTCATCACCCCCGATTTAAAATAATCACCGGTAGCATCGTAAGGCATTGCCAGGTGTCCGACCATCAGGACCGACTGAGGAGCATTGTCTTTGTTTGCAAAATAAATAGTGGTTGGCAGTGTTGAAGGTGCAACAGGAATTTCGGGAAGCTTCACTTCTTTCGATTCCCATTTTTCAAGGAATGCAAGTTTCGGCAGAATCTGGCTTTCACTGATATCGCCAACAATCACCAGATTGGAAACGGAAGGAGAATAATTTTGCTGGTAATAAGCTTTTACATCTTCCAGGGTGAATTTACGGATGTTCTTCTCCGTCGGATACGCTCCGAGCATGGTATTTCCATACACCAGGTTTTTGTAAAGCTTTTCGGCCGTTACATCCGCCTGTTTGCGTTCGTTTGCAAGGGATTCGATGTATTGTTTTTTTACCCGTTTAAAATCCGCTGCGTCGAAACGCGGGCGAAACAGTTTTTCTTCCAGTAACTTGAGTGTGGCATCCAGGTTTTTCGTCAGGGATTGAACGAGGACCGTTGTATTTTCTTTGCCTCCGTCAAATTCGATACTGCTACCGAGTTTATCCAGTTCTGCGCTGACCTGTTCTGTTGTAAAATTCTGTGTACCCTCGTTCATCAGACCTGAAGTGAATTCAGCAAGACCAGCTTTTTTCGGATCAGCCGCATTTACCAAATTGCCGCCTTTCATCGTCAGCAACATCACTACTTTCGGAGTTTGTGTTTGAGTACCGATGATTTTTAGACCGTTCTTTAAGTTCTGTGAATACGACTGCGGAATGACCGGAGCTTTCGGAGCACCCGGAGCGGGCCTTTTGCTTCGGTCAAAAGTATCTTTCGCTTTCACATATGTCAGACCTTTGTATTCCGCATCGTCGGCCGCTTTCAGGTTAGCATTCGGATTAATACTCTTCACTGAATCTTTTGACATCGGATCTTTTGGATATACATTTACAATTGCCGCATATTTGTCTTTGATGTATTTATTAAAAACGCGTGTAATGTCTTCTTTGGTTACTTTGTTGAAACGATCCAGTTCATCCGTAAGGTTGTAGGGTCTCCCAACGAACAATTGCCAGTTGGTAAGCAATGTTGCTTTTCCGAAGGTTGTGGATATTTCATCAACGATTTTGGATTCCATTGAGGATTTCACACGCTGCAAAGATTCATCGGTGATGCCGGAAGTTTCGAATTCGGTGATTGTTTCGTGAATCTTCTTTTCTGTTTCGTTGAAATCTTTTCCGATTTCTCCGGGATTCATGTTTGGATACGCAACCACGACTATATTGAGTTCACCGGCGAGTTCACTCCCCTCGTATCCAACACCTGCCTGGATTGCTTTTTCAGTTTTAACGAAATTCTTGTAGAAAATGGAGTTATTGCCCTCCCCCATCATGTTGGCGAGCAACATCAGGGGAGCTTCATCGCGATGGAATTTCGGAACTGTCGGATATACCATCAGCGTCAGTGGCAGGTACACGTTGTCCACATAATTTGCATACTGATCGACGGATAATATCGGTGCAGGAACTTTCAGTTTTTTTACTTCCGGTGAAGAATTGATCGGACCGAAATATTTATCCGCCATCGCAACAGCATCCTTTGTATTGACGTCTCCGGAAATTGTCAGGATCGCATTGTTCGGCCCATACCAGCGAAGAAAAAAGTTTTTCAGGTCATCAACAGTTACTCTGTTCAGATCGTCCACATACCCGATAACCGGCCAGCTGTAAGGATGACCCGGAGGGTACAGGATCTGGTTGATGGTTTCAACGAAGGCCATGGCGTAAGGTTGATTTTCGACATTTTGGGCTTTTTCATTTTTTACTGTGGAACGCTGAATTTCGAATTTCTGTTGTGTAACGGAATCGAGCAGAAAACCCATGCGGTCGGCTTCCAGCCAAAGTGCTACTTCGAGGTTATTGCTCGGGACGATTTCAAAGTAGTTTGTAATGTCGCGTTCGGTGTTTCCGTTCATTGTTCCGCCGGACTCGCTGATGATTTTAAAATGTTCTTTGTCTTTGACATGATCAGATCCTTCAAACATCATGTGTTCGAAGAAGTGTGCAAATCCAGATTTCCCAATACTTTCCCTGGCAGATCCTACATGGTAGGTGATCCGGACTGTCACCAACGGATTCGTGTGGTCTTCGTGAACAAGAATTGTGAGGCCGTTGCTAAGTTTCCATTTTTCAAAAGGAATCGTCATGCCGCTTCCCTGTTCGACTTTTTCGATCAGCTGAGGCTGAGCGATTGCGGAAGCGTCGGGAAGGATGAAGAGTAGCAGGATTAACCTGGAAATAAATTTGACTGTTTTCATGTTAAGGTTTGGGTGTTATACGAAAGAATGGGTTGGATGAAAATACAGATACAAGCTCCCCGGATACGGGAGAATGTTCAACGCACGGAATGGAATCACAGTACATGCCTTTTGAGAACAAAAATTTTCCCCGAATCTTGACAACGCTGGCAGGATGGATATTCACTCGGATACGCTTTACTTATTTTAAATTTTCCAGTTTGGCTTTCACCATATCGTATTTCTCTGTTTCCTTGGTACGGAAATACAATAATTTAAGTGAATTCAGTGTGCCGGCATCATTCGGATTTACTTCAAGTGCTTTTTCAAGAAAAGGTTCAGAATCTTTGTATTTTTTTTCAAATTCAATTTTTGCTTTATCATATTCTGAAACCGATTTCAGGGCATTGGCTTTATTTTCAAGTTCGGAAGCCTGGTTGAAATAATAGGCACCAAGGTTGAAATTAATTTCGAAACTGTTAGGATTTACATTCAGACCTTTCTTATAGATCTCTTCTGCTTTCTTTGAATAAGCTTCCGACTCCGGGGTCTTTGGCAGATCGATACCTTTTTCATCTTTCGGGTGGCCGAGGTTATCATACGCATTGCCAAGCGCGAGATACAGGTTCTGGTTTTGCGGATCTTTGACAATTGCTGCTTCCATTGCGCCGATCGCCTCCTGTTGTTTGTTCATTGACAACATGAGGTTGATCTCAGAAAGCAGGAGCCGCAATGTGTCCGGAAATAATTTTCTTCCGTCGCGGATAGTTTTCAGAGCGTTGGTCGTATCTTTTTCATGGAGAAACAGATTGGACAAGGACAGGTAAATCTGATCATCCGGATAATTCATGGAAGTCAGCTGGCTGTAATATAATTTAGCTTTTTCTTTATTGCCCGCGTTTTCAGCAGAGATTGCGGAATTCAGAATTACGGCCGTATCTCCCGGAGCCAGTTTCATCACGTATTCAAATTCACTCAGCGCTTTGGAAAAGTTTCCGCCGTTAAATGAGGCCACCCCGTCACTGAAGATCAGTTGTTTTACCTGGGGAATACGAAAGGTGCTTATTTCATCGGCCCACTCATTTTTCGGATTGAGCTCATTGGCTTTCCGGAAGCTCTCGGCTGCAACTTCGAGACAATGATCACAAAGGCTTTTAAAGTTTTCACTACTGTGAAGGGCACTGTAGATCAGTCCACGATAATACCAGGCTTCCGCCATTCCTTTCGATTGCTCGTTCAAAATAGCTTCATCAATGGCTTCCTTTGCTTTGCCATACTCGTTGTAAGGATCCTTGTAGAAGTTATACGCACTGCGAACTTTTGATTTTTGCGAAAAGGCAAAACTTGCAGATATACAAATGACAGCAACTACTAAACTGATTCTTTTCATGGTTTCAGCGGTATAAAAGTTGAATTATGCAATCGGGTTGTTTTCCTCAGTATCCGGATCGACTTGTCCTTCATTTCCGGTATCATTTTCATCTCCGTTTTCCGATTCCGGCAAAACGGATTGGACGGTTCCCATTTCTGCTTTTTTCTCCTCTTCGTCCACTTCCACTTTTGCAACGGAAGCTATCGCATCGTCGTCATCGAGGCGGATCAGCCGCACTCCCTGTGTCGCCCTGCCCATGACGCGCAGCTCAACAACCTTCATTCGGATGGTGATTCCTGATTTATTAATAATCATCAGGTCATCGTCGTCCTCCACAACTTTTATGGCAATGAGATCACCCGTTTTTTCGGTGACATTGATGGTTTTCACTCCCTTTGCACCACGGTTTGTTTTTCTGTATTCTTCCACTTCGGATCGCTTGCCGTAACCTTTTTCGGATACAACAAGGACAGATTCTTTCTCGGGATCATTGACACATACCATTCCGATCACTGCATCGTCCTTTTCATCCAGGGTTACCCCTTTCACACCGATTGAATTTCTGCCGACAGGCCTTACGGTCTCTTCATTGAAGCGGACCAGTTTGCCTTTCCGTGTTGCGAGCATGATCTCTTGTTTTCCGTTGGTGAGCCTTGCTTCCAGGAGCGAATCACCGTCTTCAATGTTGATCGCGTTGATCCCGGACAGGCGTGGACGTGAGTATGCTTCAAGGGATGTCTTCTTGATTGTACCGTTGAGGGTACACATCGTGATGAAATTATTGTTGATGTATTCATCGTCTTCAAGATTCTTCACATTGATGAAAGCCCTGACTTTGTCGTCCGGAGGAATGCTGATCAGATTCTGGATTGCGCGCCCTTTGGAGGTTTTGTTTCCTTCCGGAATTTCATAGACTTTAAGCCAGAAGCAACGGCCCTTTTCAGTAAAAAAGAGCATGTAATTGTGGGTGGAAGCAACATAAATATGTTCCACAAAATCTTCCTCACGGGTAGAGCTGCCTTTGGCACCTCTTCCTCCCCTGCCCTGTGTCCTGTATTCGGTCAATG
>DAORHY010000066.1:0-12901 GCA_035438225.1 Bacteroidia bacterium | reverse complement strand
TGTAGTCTCCGCCCTTGACCAGAACATCGGGCCTGACGACTGAAATCAGATCCAGGGGTGTGTCTTCCGGGAAAATCGTGACTGCATCAACAAAATGGAGGGAAGCAAGAATCATGGACCGTTGTTCCTCGTTGTTGATGGGACGATGGTTTCCTTTCAAACGGGAAACAGATGCATCTGAATTTACACCCACAATCAACACATCGCCGAGGTCGGCTGCCTTTGTCAGGTAATCAATATGCCCGAGATGCAGGAGGTCGAAACAACCATTTGTAAAAACGATCTTTTTATTGAAGAAGCGTTGTACTTCCAGAAAATGGTTCAGCGCAGAAAGAGAAAAAGTTTTCTTCTTTATAATTTCAAGATTTGTCATCTTTAAGTTTTCGTTGTGCAAAAATAAGCAATGCAAACGAAATGGCTCCAAAAACAATAACAACAAGGGTTTGAGTCGTGTGCATGAGGGTAGCAAAAGCGAGTCCGTGTTCATGAGTAAGCCCATAGAGCAACAGTCCCTGCGAAACCAGCAGGTGATAGGCTCCGATTCCACCCTGGACAGGTGCTGACATTCCCATTCCACCGACGACCAGTACAAAGAGCCCGGCATGCCAGCTCAGTTGTGCTGTTGCCGGAAGGGCAAAAAAGCACAAGTAGGACATCAGGAAATACATAAACCAGATCAGGACGGTATGAAAAACAAACCAACCCGGTTTTTCCAATTTCCGTACGGAACGCAATCCTTCCATAATTCCTTTCAATAATGAAGAGGCTTTGTGTAAAAAACCTCCTTTATCAGCACCTGATTTATTTTTTCTCTGGTAATAAATAAAAATGAACAACAGCAGTAGAAAAGTACCCAGCACAACATAAAACAATGTGGAAGCGAACAGCATTGTCGCCTTTTGTTGCAGGGGATCAAATAAATTCTGATTCAGGAAATTTCCCAGTCGTTCGTATTCAATCACTGCAGTCATGACGATGCACAGGAGCAGGCAGATTACATCCAGGGCGCGTTCTACAATTACAGTTCCCAGAAGGACATCGAACGGCACTTTTTCAACACGATTCAGCGAACCGCAACGCGTTACTTCGCCAAGCCGCGGGAAAGCAAGGTTGGCAAGGTAGCCGACCATCAGTGAATTAGCAGTGTTACTTAATTTTGGCGAATAACCGGTTGGCTTAATAAGCATGTTCCAGCGTTGCGCCCTGCTGAGGAAGGCGATCAATGAAACTCCGATAGAGAGACTCAGCCAGAACCAGTTTACTTCGCTGATTTCATCCAGGATCTGATTCAGGTTCACTCCGCGAAAGGCGAGCCATAGCATGCCGATCCCAAGGATGAGCAGCAACAGGTATTTCAGGATGGAAATTATTTTTTTCGTCAAAGTAGAGTTCTTGTTTTTATATCCGGTTCTTTGCATCCGGAAAAATAACCGCAGGGGTGAATTTTTTTGCTTCTTCGAAATCCATCAGGGCATAGGATATAACAATGATAATATCTCCCACCACCACTTTTCTTGCTGCCGGACCATTCAGGCATATCTGTCCGCTGCCGCGCTGACCTTTGATTACGTAGGTCTCAAAACGTTCGCCATTGTTCACATTCAGGACATCTACATTTTCATTTTCAATTAAATTGGCCGCATCCATCAAATCTTCGTCGATTGTAATACTGCCGATGTAATTCAAATCCGCTTCCGTCACGCTCACCCGGTGAATTTTGGATTTCAGTAGTCTGATCTGCATACGGTTTAAGATTGTAAAGGTTTGACCGGTTAACGGAATCGCCGCTTTCAGGCGGATCGGATGATTTCCTGTTCTCTATTTATTCTGGGAATTGAATGAATTTTATTGAATGCGACAATTCCAGAACCCACGGGGTCATCTACCAAGATCCGTTCAACGACTCTCTTTCCGAATCCTGTTTCGCAGAATTCATCCTGTTTTAAAATTCTTCTGATTGCCATTGGGAAACAGAAAGGATTTTCTTTTTGAAAAACTTCAGTCTGTAATAAATTTGAGGAAGCATTGGGATAGTGATGATCCTTTCTCCAAATTACCGGAAACATCAATCGTGTACTTTGCCGTCCTTAATTTCCGTCACGCCTCCTGAAATGATAAATTTCATCATATCCGTTCCGGAAGCATTTACCGGGCTGATGTTTTCCCTGGGCAATACAATCAATTCTCCCGCGAAACTATAGGAAAAGGGGAGGTAAACGGCTACTTTGTCTTTCCCCAAACCGATTTCCGACAAATCTTCCTGCGTGATAAAGCCGATGCGATTGATATCGCTGTCTTTCTCCAGTCTGACCAGCACCGGTTTATTGAATCTTCTTTTTTCACCTACGAAAGCTTCCACCAGGTCTTTTACAGAGCCATAGATCAGTTTTACCAGTGGTGCTTTTACAATTAACCGTTCGACATAGGAGAACAAGGGGTTCCGGATATACCGAACGCTCAGGTAGCCGATCAGTGCAACAACCACAAAAATGGTGAGTAGTCCCAGACCGGGGATTTCAAGCTTGGGAATTCCGGGTATTTTGATCGGAACCTGGAAAGGCAATAAACTATCCACCCAGAGGATAGTCCGGAAAAGGACCCACAAGGTGACGGTTATCGGAACCACAAAGAGCAGTCCCTGTAAAAAGTAATTCAGTGCCTTTTTCATTGAAATAGGATTTAGGCTGCAAATATCCGAATAATCAATGAACAGAAAACTGTCATGTCAGGAAATCAATCAATACTGATTTGAGTAAAATTTTCAACTGCTTTTTTTCTTCGATTTAATTTTTGCATTCTTCATTACCTTTTCCTGATCCTTCTTTGACATCCCTGCGATCACCATTTCGTAGCTATGGTCAATCCATTCTTTCAGCAATTGATCGCTGACGTTACCATCGTCGTGTATAGTGTTCCAGTGTTTTTTGTTCATGTGAAAACCCGGTTGTACACAGGTGTATTGCTCCCGTAGTTCAATGGCTTTTTCAGGATCACATTTCACATTGAATTTCAGTTCGGGCTCATCCAGACCGGTGAGCAAAAATGCCTTGTTCAGTACTTTGAAGACCAGTGTCACCTCATCAAAAGGGAATTCTTCCGTTACGAAGGGTTTTTTGATGCAATAGGAACGGAGACTTTCGATATTCATAGATCAAAAATAATGTTTAGTTCCTGAAATTGGCGTTCTTCAACAATGGAATCTTTCCTTCAGAGTCAGTTTTGGAGGTATTATTTTTCAACCTTGTCGGCACCGGAATTTTTCCATTAATTTGTACAACAGAAAAGGAATCATGTCGCGTCTGCTTTTTTTCATTTGTTTTCTTGGCCTGTTTTCTTCGGCATCCGCTCAGAAAACAATCACAACTGTCAATTCCGATAGTTCGATCCGGATCACCAGAGATCCACGACTGGATGAGTTGATCGAAAGACAAAAGCAAATCAATCTTGAAAAGCAAAGCATGCCCGGTTTTCGGGTGCAGATTTATTTTGGTGGCAATCGCCCCAAAGCATCCGAAGTAAAACTTGATTTCAATTCACGGTACCCTGATATTCCCGCTTATCTCACCTATCAGCAACCTAATTTTAAGGTTCGCGTAGGGGATTTCAGAAATCGTTACGAAGCTCAGAAGTTATTGAAGCAGCTGGAGGGAAAATATCCGACTACTTTTGTTGTTCCGGATGAGGTGAAACTTCCATCTATTCGATGAAATAAGGGACGGGGGACGGGGGGCGAGGGACGGAGCTGAGGCTTTTCGGACTTTACTCGAAGATGGAACACATCTAGTTGCGATCAATCTACAATCAAAAATCTACAATCAGCAATTAAAAGGGACGGGGGACGAGGGACGGTGCTGAGGCTTTTCGGATTTTACTCGAAGATGGAACACATCTAGTTGCGATCAATCTACAATCAGCATTCATCAATAAAAAAGGGCCATCAACGTGATGACCCTTTTTCTTGTGTAAATATTTTGGTTTATGCCAAAGTCCGTTTGACTGCTACCTGTTCGTATCCTTCGATGACATCGCCAACTTTCAGGTCCTGGAAGTTGTGGACGCTCAGTCCGCATTCGTAACCTGCGGAAACTTCTTTCACATCGTCTTTGAAACGTTTGAGTGAAGCCAGTTCTCCGGAGAAGACAACGATACCGTCGCGAACGACACGTACTTTGGTATTGCGGGAAACTTTTCCATCGAGTACCATACATCCTGCAATGGTTCCAACTTTCGGGATTTTGAAGATGTCGCGGATTTCGATGTTGCCGACGATTTTCTCCTGGAATTCCGGAGCCAGCATGCCTTCCATCGCCGCTTTCAATTCGTTGATCGCGTCGTAAATGATAGAGTAGAGGCGGATTTCGATCTGTTCAGTTTCCGCCAGTTTACGGGCATTGACAGAAGGACGAACCTGGAATCCGATTACGATTGCATTGGATGCAGAAGCAAGCAAGACATCCGATTCAGTGATTGCACCTACGGATTTGTGAATAATATTGATCTGAATTTCCGGAGTTGAAAGTTTGAGCAGTGAATCCGCGAGCGCTTCGATAGAGCCGTCCACGTCACCTTTTACAATTACATTCAGCTCCTTAAAGTTACCGATTGCCAAACGACGACCGATTTCATCCAGTGTAATGTGTTTCTGTGTCCGGATACCCTGCTCACGCTGGAGTTGCAAACGTTTGTTGGCGATGTCGCGTGCTTCGCGTTCATCTTCCATCACGTTAAACAGATCACCCGCTTGAGGCGCACCGGTCATACCCAGCACCTGAGCAGGAGCCGATGGACCCGCTTCTTTGATCCGGAAACCACGCTCGTTGAACAATGCTTTTACTCTGCCGCTGTAACAACCGGCAAGGATGACGTCTCCAACATGCAATGTGCCGCCCTGAATCAGAACCGTCATTACATAGCCGCGGCCTTTGTCCAGCATGGACTCGATCACGGTTCCGTTGGCACGACGGTTGGCATTCGCTTTGAGATCCAGGAGTTCCGCTTCGAGTAATACTTTTTCAAGAAGCGCTTCGACATTCATTCCTTTTTTAGCGGAAATTTCCTGGCACTGATATTTTCCACCCCAGTCTTCGACAAGGATGTTCATTTTCGCAAGTTGTTCTTTGATCCTTTCCGGATTGGCATCCGGTTTATCCACCTTGTTGATTGCGAATACCATCGGAACATTAGCCGCCTGAGCATGATTGATTGCTTCGATGGTTTGTGGCATCACGTTATCATCGGCAGCGATTACGATGATCGCAACGTCTGTCACTTTCGCACCACGGGCACGCATTGCTGTAAAGGCTTCGTGACCGGGAGTATCCAGGAAGGTGATGGTTTTACCATTTTCCAGTTTTACGGAATAGGCTCCGATGTGCTGGGTGATACCACCCGCCTCACCGGCAATTACATTCGCTTTACGGATATAGTCAAGGAGAGATGTTTTACCATGGTCAACGTGTCCCATTACGGTAACAATCGGTGAACGTGGTTTCAAATCCTCCGGTAGGTCTTCTTCAGTTCCAATTGTTTCCTGTACATCCGCGGAAACGAATTCCACTTCGAATCCGAATTCCTCCGCAACCACACGCAGTGCTTCCGCATCAAGACGCTGGTTGATGGAGACGAACATACCAAGAGACATGAAGGTTGAAATTACTTCTGTCACCTGTACGTCCATCAGTTTCGCCAACTCATTGGCAGTTACGAACTCCGTAACTTTAATCGTTTTATTGCCTGCCTGCTCTTCCGCTTTTTCGCGTTTCACTTCCGCGCGTTCATCACGACGGGCCTTCCGCATTTTGGAGGAGCGCGATTTTCCACCGCTGCTTAATCGTGCAAGGGTTGCTTTGATCTGGTCCTGAATTTCTTTTTCTGTAGGTTCTGTCTTTTCAGTCGGTTTTGATCCGACACCCGGACGATGACGCGGAGGCCCTGATGTTCCCGGGCTACGCGGCTGATCACGCTTGTCGGCGGGAACGGGTTGTCCTCCGGCTTTGCGATCTGTACGTTTCCGTTTTTTCTTTTTATCATCTACAGATCCTGTAGACGATGCCACCGGTTTACGCTTGGGCGCATCAATCGGCAGTTCTATTTTTCCGAGAACGGTAGGGCCGCTCAATTTGTCAAAACGGACTCTGTGTATTTCATCTTTTTGAGGTTCCGAAGGTGCCTCAGGTTCTTCAGTTGGAGGAGGAGGAGGAATAACTTCAGGCTCGGGAACAACTTCAGCGACCGGAGGAACAACTTCTGCAGGAATTGGTTTTTCAATTTCCTGAACAGGCAGGGGAGCTTCTTCGGCAACAGGTTCTTCTTCTTTTTTCTTTTTCGTTGTTTTCTTTACCGGTTTCTCTTCCTCCTTTGTTGTCGGGGGAATGTCCTGAGCAACTTCAGGGGTTTCTGACTTTTTCTTTGCAGCGGCTTTTTTCTTTTTCTCCGCTTTTGAAGCGTCGTCTTCAATATCGATTTTGCCGAGTACTTTGGGGCCTTCAACTTTTTCAATAGTAGCTTTGATTACTTCAGGCTCCGGCTCTTTTATTTTGGCCGGTTTATCAGGCTTGGGTTCTTCTTTTTTCTTCGGCTTCTCTTCTTTCTGATAATCAGCAACATGAATATTCTTGATCAGAATGTCGGCGGACTCGTCGTCTTTCTTTGTTGTGGACTTCTTTGTACCCTCAGCATCAAGAACGACGGGAGTATCTTTTCGCAATTTGGTCTGAGAAAGCTGTTGAGCTTCCTCTTTCGCGCTTTTATCGCCCTGGAATTCCTTCAGCAGCAAAGCATAAGCGTCCCCGGGCAACTTGGTGTTGGGGTTGCTTTCAATCGTGAACCCCTTTTTATTGAGGAATTCCACGATGTGATCAAGGCTCAGATTGAATTCCTTGATCGCTTTACTTAACCGGATCGTCTTTTCTGCTTCTGCCATAGGGTGTGTCTTCTTACACCAAGCCAATTTTGGGGCTTGTGCAAGGTAGTAATTTATTGAGAGAGGAGAAAAGGCCGCGGAGCGACCTTTCTTTCCCCTGTTTTATTCAAATTCTGACCGGAGAATGCGGACAACCTCTTTGATGGTTTCCTCTTCAAGGTCGGTACGTTTCACCAGGTCTTCAATGGGCAGTTCGAGAACGCTCTTGGCGGTATCACAGCCGATGTTTTTCAACTCATCGATGATCCATGGTTCAATTTCATCTGCAAATTCATCCAGGTCAACGTCTTCGCTGTCGTCGTCGGTATCACGGTAAACGTCGATTTCGTAGCCAGTCAGCTTGCCTGCAAGTTTGATGTTGTGGCCGCCTTTGCCGATTGCCAGAGAAACCTGGTCCGGCTTCAGGAATACAGATGCGCGTTTTTTCTCGTCATCCAGTTTAATGGAAGTGATTTTTGCCGGAGCAAGGGCACGGGAAATGAAAAGCGGACTATTGGTTGTGAAATTAATTACATCAATGTTTTCGTTACGCAATTCACGGACAATACCATGGATACGTGAACCCTTCATTCCGACACAAGCGCCGACAGGATCGATACGGTCGTCATAGCTTTCAACGGCTACTTTCGCACGTTCACCCGGCTCACGGACAATCTTTTTGATGGTGATGAGCCCGTCAAACACCTCAGGCACTTCCAGCTCAAATAATTTTTCAAGGAACAGAGGAGAGGTGCGAGACAAAATAATTTTTGGTGTTCCATTGATCATTTCCACACGCAATACAACTGCGCGAACGTTATCCCCTTTCTTGAAGAAATCGCTGCCGATTTGTTCTGACTTTGGCAGGATAAGTTCGTTGCCATCATCATCCATTACCAGTGTTTCTTTTTTCCAGGTTTGATATACTTCACCGGTGATAATTTCACCGACACGGTCTTTGTATTTACGGAAGATGCCTTCTTTTTCCAATTCCTGTACACGCGCCATCAGGTTCTGACGTGCGGCCAATACAGCCCGGCGGCCAAAATCCATAAAGCGTACTTCTTCTGATACTTCTTCACCGACTTCGAAGTCGGGCTGAATTCTTACAGCTTCTGAATATTCAATCTGGGTGCTGGGATCCTCCACTGTACCGTCTTCCACAATCAGGCGGTTACGCAATGCCTGAAGATCGCCTTTGTCGGTGTTGATGACGATGTCAAAATTATCAGCAGTGCCGTATTTTTTCTTCAGCATATTTTTGAAAACATCTTCAAGGATGCTCATCATGCTGGCACGGTCGATATTCTTCAGGTCTTTGAATTCCGAGAAGGCTTCTACCAGTTCGGTGTGCTCATTCTTGTCAGGTGCAGTGGTCTTTTTCATTTTGATCAAATGATTTTGTTGAAAGAGAAGATGACTCTTGTTTCTTTGATGTTAGTGAATGGTATGGCTATTTGTTGAATCTGTTTTTCTTTTTTCTTGCCTTCTTTCACAATGATGGTTTCTTCCAATTCGATTCCATCAGTGGAGGCTGCTTTGAGGACACCAGTGTGGCGGAGGCCATCAAAAGTTACGACATTGACATTTTTTCCGATGCGTTTGTTGTACTGCTGAAGGACTTTCAGCGGTTCTTCCATTCCTGGTGAACCGACTTCCAATTCATGTTTTTCAAAGACATCCGTTGCGTCCAGTGAATCCTGAAGAAAACGGGATACTGCCACACAATCCTCAATTTTTACTCCATTGGGATGGTCGATCAGCACAATCACTTTTGACGGACTCACTTTGACATCCACGAGGAAGGTCTCTGTTCCGGCAATTTTTTCTTGTACCAATGCAATAATCTGTTCGTTCAGGCTCATAATCGATCAATAAAAAAGGGGACTATCGTCCCCTTCTATTATCTCCGTAAATTCCAATGCAAAGATAGCCAATTTTACGGATTTCTGAATTTATTCAAGCAAAAAAAGTCATAAAAGACAAAGAAATTTGATTTTTAGGCTTTTTTGAACTCTTCCCTCAATAGAATTGAATCTAAGGAACTCCATTAACAAACCCGTTGAGGTTGCAATTCCTGAAATTCAGCAATTCATCTTTCATGAAAAATTTAGAACGAAAGGTCAAGGTTTAATCCTGAGACCTTTCCCGGGCTCCGGGCGTTCCCCCTTTTGACAGGAACGCGTTCCTTGTTCAAATAAACAAATTAAAATCTGTCTATGATTCAACAACTGTTGGTGGCAAATCCAATTTAGCGGTTTTTTAAAAAAAATATTTCATGATTTTATATCTTACATATCCAATTTTCGAATATTGTGTGATTACATGCGCATCGATTAGTGAATTATTTACCCATATTTCTCGATTAGCTGCAATGGATTGAGATAGAATTTTACTTTTGATGGGAATAAAGTTTATATTTCTTTATATATGGAATCGGAGCGATTGAGTACATCTCGGTCGTTGTAGAAATTAATTGATGAATAATTATCTTGATTTCAAATCGCTTAGTTTTAATGTGAGTAAGGATGGACAGTTGTATGTCTTCTAACTAAATTGTACTTTATCTTAGATAGTGTTTTCTGCTAATTCAAATCTACGTTTATTATTTTACTTTCTTTTGTTTTATTTTTTTGGAACTGCAATCTTCTGTATTTTAATGCTTCAATTTTAATTCTTTTTCTTTCATTTAAAATAACTTCTCCTCGTCCGAAATAAACATCAGCGGGTGTTAGATTTTGCAAGGACTCATGGTATCTTTCGTTGTTGTATCGGTTTACAAAAATCTCCAGTGCAGCTTCTAATTCTTCCGGGCAATAGTAATTATCCAGTTTGACAACATTCTTCATGGTTCGGTGGTATCGTTCAATTTTCCCTTGCGTTTGGGGATGCATTGGCCTGCCGTGGACCTGATCCATGTTATGATTTTACTTCAAGTAATTTTCCAATTCAGAAGAAATATAGCACGAACCATTATCAGATAATAATCGTGGTCGCTGTTTTGTTTTAATTCTTGCCTTCACAATTGCTCTGTCTACCGTTCTTTTTACATCTTCTGTTTTCATACCTGAGCAAAGCTCCCAGTGTACAATATATCTGCTGTAATCATCTAAAATGGTACTCAGGTAATACCAACCCCAACCCAATATTTTAAAGTAGGTGAAGTCAGTTTGCCACATCTGGTGGACGAAGCCCGTCTTGTTGGTAAACTCATCTGCTGCTGAAAGAAAAATATGCGCCGGTGCGGTAATCAATCCTCTTGCTTTTAATATGCGGTACACACTGGATTCAGAAATAAAGATCTGTTGCTCGTCGGTCAGTTTGTAAGCGAGCTCCCTCGATGAAAGGTGAGGATACTCTAAGGCAACTTCTACAACCAGATTTTTCTGTTCCTGTGGTATGCTGTTCCATTGCCTATTTGAAGTTCTTTTACTTGGCTCTAATCCATCAATACCGCAATCAGTATACGTTTTATACCAATTATAAAAAGTACTTTTATTCAAACCTATTTCACGCAGGGTTCTATTCACACCTATGTCTGAGCGAACTACCATGTGAATTATTTCTTCTTTTTCGGAGGCTGTAAATCTCATATACTTTTTGAATTTTACTGTTCCCCCAACATGTTCAAGCTTTTTTTTACGATGTCGTAACGAAGTACCAGGTCAGCTACGGTTTCCTTTAATCGCTGGTTTTCTTTTCTGAGCTCAGTTACTTCATCACTGGTTGCTTCCCTTACGGTATCACCGGATAAACGTTTTTTACCCGCTTCCAGAAACTCTTTATTCCATTTATAGAACTGTGCCTCGAAGATGGAATACTTTCTACAGAGTTCTGCTACCGAGGTCTCGGCCCGAAGGGATTCCATTACAATAGCGATCTTTTGTTCTGAACTGAACGTTCTTCTTGTTTTTCTCCTTACTTCTTTAATAAAGTTTTCTGTGGTTTGCTTTTTCATTGTTTCCTTGTTATTTAAAGTTAATACTTTTAGGAAACACTATCTTATTTTTAACTAAATTTAGTCCACATTATGCTGAAGATTTACATATTTCTTGCATTCATTCTGTTTATGCCTTGTTCCTTTATTCAGGGACAAGGCATAAGTAATTTGTGGCTTATGGGATATGACTGCGGTGGACCTGGGTGTGGCGGAACCAATATTGATTTTTTTCATGGATCCCCAGATACTCAAACTGTCCATAGGGATATGAATTTCCGGCAAACTTCAGCAAGTATATCAGACTCGTCTGGCCAATTGTTATTTTATACTAATGGGGTATATATTGCTAACCGGAACAATGCACTTATGATTAATGGCGACAGCTTGAATCCGAGTGATTATACAGATACGTGGAGAAATGATGGATTAAAAATTTCTCAGGGAGATTTAATTCTTCCATCGTTATACAATGATTCTATTTATTTCCTTTTTCATGAAACAATTTTTGACTTTGACTACCAACTTGACCACCTTTACCAACCCATAGAATTGTTATACACTCAAATTGATATGCGTCTGGATTCAGGCAGAGGTGCCGTGGTCTTTAAAAATATTCCTGTAATTGCCGATACTCTCTTGGTTGGCGAAATAGCCGCTTGCAAGCATTCCAACGGAAGAGATTGGTGGATCATTTGTCATCGTTTTAATTCGGATCTTTGGTATACCTTATTACTCACACCATACGGGCTTCAAGGTCCTTTTTCTCAACATGCTGGTCAATTTATCTATCAGGGTGGTGGTGGTCAGACTGTGTTTTCTCCTGACGGAACACGATTCATCCGACATCAATTAGTTTATGATTTGGATGTGTTTGATTTTGATCGATGCACTGGTTTGCTTTCGAATTACAGGCATTCTACAATCAACGATACCTCGGGCGGGGTTGGAGTTTCAATTTCTCCAAATTCTGAATTATTGTATGTTACAGAAGACCTTCATGTTTATCAGTATGATTTGAATGCACTTAATCTTGATAGTTCAAGAAGAACGGTAGCAATTTACGATGGTTTTTCTGACCCCTTCCCACCATTTAAAACAACTTTTTATTTATCACTTTTGGCAAATGACAACAAAATATATATTAACACAGGCAATGGAACTCCATGGCTGCACGTAATTAATCACCCTGATAGTGCCGGCCTTGCCTGCGATGTTCAACAGCATAGTTTTAAGCTCCCAACGGTTAATGCGGCCACAATGCCAAATTATCCCAATTTTTTTCTCGGAGCAGAAGGCGGAACTGTTTGTGACAGCCTTATAACTGTAACAGAAAGCAGGCCACAAAGGAGAGAAGGGGATCTTTTACTCTTTCCGAACCCTTGCCGTGGGTTGTTGTATGTTTACCAAAATAACATCTCTAAAATTGAACGAATTGAAATCAGGAATTCAATAGGAAAATTGCAATCTATTCCTGTAGCGGTTCTTGATAATGGAGAGTATATTCAAATAGACGCTTCCGGTTTGATTGCCGGTGTGTACATTGTTTCTATTCGATCGGAGAATTCTCTATGGGTTAAGAGATTTATTAAGGAATAGAAAGTTCTGTACCGCCGGGTTTGAATATTTACAAATGCACAACATCAAATGAAACCCTCGGCATTTGTAAAATTAGCATTGTTCATTAAGAAGTTGCCTTCAATTCTTGCATTCATTTTACGATTGCCTTGATCCTTTATTAAAGGACAAGGCAATTATAATTTGTGGCTTATGGGATGTGAATGGGGTGGACCTGGATGCGGTGGAGCCAGTATTGATTTTTTTTAAGGAGCTCCCGATACTTAAACTGTTTATCGCGATATGAATTTCCGGCAAACTTCAGCAAGTATATCAGACTCGTCAAGCCAATTGTTATTTTATACTAATGGGGTGTATATTTGATTTAAAGCAGGATCAAGTAAGCTTTCGCACCGGCTAGGGTTAATGACTTGACCCAACAGGAGCCCCAATGTTTTCTCAATTAATCTTTTTTATTCATGAGCTTTTGGGAAAGAGGGTGTTTT
>DAORHY010000065.1:0-13064 GCA_035438225.1 Bacteroidia bacterium | reverse complement strand
CATATCCTTTAACTTTAGTTCAATCTGGGCAGTGCTTGCGGCAACACGTCTCCTGACAACTCCACGGAAATTCTATAAACCAGTATCCGGAATGGACATCTATGTTGATGGAGCAAGCCATTTAATGCCATCTAAAACAAATTTAAAAGATATAATCCTATAAACATGGTGCAACATGTAATTGTTGAAGCCGGTCAAAGACCATTAAAAACAAAAAAGTTGGGATTTCAGCAACCAATAAATTTATTGCCACCTATCTTTTATTCCCAGGCCATCTTCTGAGAAGGTGGAATATTTTTCCGCTGTCTTCATGTAGAATATCAAACCTTAATTATATATTTGATTCATATTAATTATTTCTAACAATTTTAATATATGAAAAATATAGTCATTACTCTATTCGGCTTAGCCATTTTATTTTCCTGCACAAAGGAAAACCAACTCTCTACTCCACCAAAAGATAATATTTTATCTGAACATGAGATGGCGTTTGTTAATCCTGATTCAATAATGAATGCCGGTGACATTGAAAGGGCGCGGCCTTGCCCCTACGCTGCGGGCATGAGCGTGCTGACCTATGGTCAAAATCTGGTTGTACCAGATTTGTATTCCATTATAATAGGTGGCTCGGCAGTAAACGTTCCCTTAAATGCTGTAATTGATATGTCATACCGTGTAAGCACAGATCTACGCAATTGGTCACAACCAACCTTGGTGTATTGCCGAACCGTCACCCCAGCTGATACCGGTCTATCCACCATGGTCGGATTCAGTCATCAAATTCTTTACTTACAACCGGGAGAATGGGTGATCTATCGGCCGGTGATTTATGTCGGCGGATGTAGCAATCCTGTTCTGGGGGATGTGAGGTTGGTGCATGCTTTGAGGAAAAGATGAATAAAGATTATCATAAAGACATTCTTGGCAAACTGAAATCAGAACACTGAGAAAATATAGATTACATTAATACTAGCTCAACCTAAAATGCATCTATAATTTTTAGATTAAACTTCTAAATGCCAGCTTAAAAAACAACAATCTTTTTATTATCACAACTACTCACATTCTTATTGTCAACAAAACTCATCAATCGTTAATTTATTAGTATAAATTCCTTCAATAAAATGAAATCTACATCCTATTGCATGATTCTATTTTTACTTTCTACCGCATTTACATTTGGTCAAGATAAATGTAAATATGAAAAGAATGAAACTGATGATTTTACTGGGAAAAAGCACATTGTTGTAAAGCCCAGAATCTATTCAAGTAATTCTACTTTCGATTCACAATTCAAACTTAAATTGGAGGATGGACAATACAAACTGTGGGCATATTTTGAAATTGCCGGAAATCAAGCAGATCAACTCAGTATCTCAAAAGAACAAGAATTAATTATGTTATTAAATAATTCTGAAACTGTAAAATTAGTGCCGGTAGAATCAAGGGATGGAAAAACATTGACCATCAATGGAATATTATATAAATATGAATTCCAGATCAGTAACGATTATCTCATTGACTCAACACAAATCATTAAGCTTCGATCAAATGAACTCAAAGCAGTTAGAGTAAACTATACTAAATCAAATGGTGAAAAACGATCTGTGGATTACAAAGCAGAAAAAAATAATATGAATATTCTGCAAGAAATGATTAACTGCATAGAAAATTCGAACTAAATAAATTTACTTCACAGGAAATGGTTAATCTGTGAAATAAATAATTTGTCATTGAAATTAGTATTCTACCAAAAACCGCAACGCATTATTATACCTTCTACTTTTTTCTTATTTACAATTCCCATTTAACATGCCAAAAAAAACATTCCAAGTATTCCTACTGATACTACTTTCCCTATCAAATCTTCACTACGCATTTGCTTCCGGAAATTACCAGAAAATATACGAATCCGGTTCTTCGATGAGCATGGGTTATCCAATGCAGACAGACGATTCCGGGTTTGTAATCATCAGCACTATTGTTGACTCCTCCTTTTCAAATACAACGGACATACTTTTCCTAAAAACCGACCGGAATGGCACACCTATCATGTCAAAAAGGTATAGCACGCAATATTTTGATCAGTCTGTTATGGCCTGCAAAACCTTGGATGCAGGCTACATCATGGCCGGTTCTCTAGATAGTACAGGAAGCGGATTGTCCGCAGATCTCCTGGTTATAAAGACAGATGAAGATGGAACTATTCAATGGTCACTTATTGCCGGAGGAAATGGATTTGATTTAACTCAAACAATTATTCCAACTCCTGACAGTGGATGTATTATAGGCACGCAAACATCCAGTTTCAGCGGATTCGAGGATGCCTACTTGCTTAAGCTCGATAAAAATGGTAACAAATTATGGTCAAGGGTATATGAAAATGCAGCTGCGTACGGTATGTCTGTAAAACCTACACTTGATGGCGGATATGTTATTGCAGGATCAGGTACGGTCGGGACAGATATCGTTCTTATTAAAACCGATAGTCAGGGGTTTCCAGAATGGAGCAAAAATTACGATAGCGGCATGGAAGACTACTCCAATGATGTTGTACAGCTTCCTGATTCAAGCTATATCCTTGTCGGTGATATCAGGGATGGAGATTATCAAATCTTTATAAAAACGGAAAAGACAGGAAATTTTCTTTGGGCCAAAACACTCTTCTCCTCAGTTGGCGGAGATCAAATTCGAATGCATCAGGTTTCAATTGACAGGAATGGAAACATCATAACACTTGGGAATGCCAATTCCAGTTCTTTTAATTTTGATAACGCTTTGGTTTGTCTGGATACATCTGGTAACGTACTGTGGTCACATTTATATGGTAGCTCTAGTTCTGATTTTTGTGGATCGTTTCTAAATCTGCCGGATGGTTGCTTTATCTTCACAGGAGATGCATCCGGCTTTGGCTCCAATGGTTGTTATGTGGTTAAGACCAATCAGGATGGTGGCAGTGATTGTAATTTTCTGGAAACTGTAACTACCGATACTACATTCAATTTAATTACTGATACCGGTATCGTCTGGACCAATCCACAGGATTTTGTTCAGCAGATTTCTATGGTAACAGATTCAGTATTTGTTAATGAAACTATTCTTTGTCAATCTACCGGGTTAGATTACACTCTAAAGAACACTCCGTCATTTGTTATTTTCCCAAATCCTTCATCCGGCACAATTACTATTCAGTCTACATCGGAATCTCAATCAGAAACATATCTGAATATAATTAACACTTTAGGCCAAATTGTTTATTCTGCAAAACTGGAAAGTAAGTTAACTTCGATTCCGACCGGAATTTTGGATGATGGGATATATCAGTGCATATTTCATGATAATTCATCAGACAGCATCCGACAATCAAAGTTGATTATATCAAAATAAATTTTATTTTAAAATTGTTCAATTAAATACTCATGAAATATTTTTTATACCTTAAACTGTTCATTTTCTGCCTGGCAATATCAACACAGGCCCAGGTAAACAGAGATTGGGTCTTCAATCTTACGGACCCCCTGTTTATTAACGGGAACGCAAATTGTGTTGTTCACGATAATCATTCAAATGCTTTTGTCGGAGGTCTGCTCCATTCCAATAACATTTCCTGGCCGGCATTGTTGAAGCTAAACTCTTCAGGGCAATTGCTTATCATGGATACAATTTCACCGGGAACCAGCGGACAAGGAGTAACCGGCCTTGCCTACGATAATCAGGAGATGATCTACGCAAGCGGTGACTTAGCAGGATTACAACCAACGATGTTTGTATCTAAATACGATACAAGTGGAAATCTGCGATGGCTTCAGCGATTCTATACTGCGGATTCTACCGAAATTGTTTCCAAAAAAATAAAATTCAATTCGGATGGATTTATTTATGCAATGGGAATATTTTCAGATTCTTTATTTCATTTCCATATGCAGATATTAAAATTGGATACATCTGGGAATGTCCTGCACCGGTTTGCAGACTCTTCCAATTTTATTTCATGTTATCCTGTTGATTTTGTTCAGGAACTTAATGGTGATTTGTATTGTTTAACACAATCTATGATCGCCGGGTCCGGTTCTATTGACGTTTGCATCCTTGCATTCGATCAAAACGGACAATTCAAATGGACGAGATGTTTTGACGGGCCTTCGCATGCTTACGATGAGGCTTCGGATATTCATTTGGATACACAAAATAACCTGATCGTTTCCGGCTATCTCCCGAATGCAGTTCCAGGGAATAATTGCATGCTCCTTAAATTGGATAGTCTTGGAAATACCTTATGGTATAACACCTATTCTCTATCCGGTAGCTATAAATTCAGAACCGATGAAGACAATTTTATTTATATGGTTGGATCCGATTCGTCTGCCCTTGTATATAGCAATGGACTAAGTAAATTTGATTCGTCAGGGAATTTGTTGTTTACACAAAACTACATCTTCTCCGGATACTCCGATGTTGACATACAAGCCATCACAATTGATGATTCTGCAAATGTTTATTTCACCGGCACAGGATACTCCTTGAATTCTCTATACGATATCATCACCTGTAAAGTAGACAGTTCATTGAATCTGATTTGGTCAGACGCTTTTAATCCCGGAAATGCTCATGGGGAAGTTCCGAATGACATGACATTAACTTCAGACGAAGTCGTCTATGTTGCCGGTTTTTCAGACTACGACCAAATACCAAATACAGCAAATTTATCCCTTATCAAATACAGTCCGCATTTCCTCAATGATGTGAACGAAATGCAATCACGTCCGGGATTAGGCATTTTCCCAAACCCTGTAGAAAGCAATTTTACCATTCAAACGGTTTCTGAATATCAGTTTCCCGAAGTCAATTTATACGACTCAAAAGGGATGATGGTTTTCTCATCAGTAATAGGAGCACATGGAAAGCATAGGGTGCCAATCACCGGTGTTAATCTTTCTTCCGGATTGTACATGGTCCGGGTAAAAGAAAACGGGAAAATGGAATCAGGAAAAATTATTGTTCACTAAGGAACTGACAAATTTAAATTCCCAATTCGGATAATCGCTTAATTTTTTATTATCGCCGGTTCGCTTGCGAGGTTTTCGAAACCGACGAGATCCATTTTAATGGAACCAATGAGGATGTCGGTTTGCACACGTACGGGAATCCGGTTTTTGTCGTCGCTGATCCAGACAGTCATGTCTTCCTGGTCTTTGAAAACACGGCCTTCCTGTAACATGGGACGGAATTTGACACAACGGAAAGTTCCTTTTTTGGTTTTCACTTCATCCCGACCGAGGAATTTTAAATTCAAAGGAATAGTTGCATCGTCGAGATAACCCATGATCGGGAAAATATCTCCTTCTTTGGCATTCGCGAAATCCAGAGTACGTGCATAGTAAAAAGCAGAAATTAAGTCCTGGGTATTTTCAGGAATGGAAATCGTTTTTTTCTCGCTGTACGCCGAGTCTTTGTAGTGATTGAAACTGACGTTTTGATTGATGATATAACCTCCTTCATTCACACGGCGAATAAACAACCAGGGGAGAATCGCATCTTTGTCGACCACACTTTCATACCGGTCGCGGACTTTAAAAAACCAGTCAAAGGCACCTACTGTATTTCCTGTTCCAACGACATGATAACAATCGCGGCCACCGAAGCTTTTCAGGTCGCTTTTGACTTCGAGGATGGCTTCGCCTGCATCCATGAAACCATAATGGATGCGGAATTTCAAGACTTCCCCGGGTTTGAAGGATTCGTTGTTTATCGTTCGGAGCTTTTTCTGTGCAGGAACAACTCCGCTCACACCGAGGGAAAAAAGAAGGAAGAGAAGGACGAGCTTTTTCATAAAGGGGGAGAAAGCAAATACCGGACCGGACCGCGGTTTACACTGATTTTTATGATTTATCTGAGGATCCATCCTGGGTTAAAGATACGGGCAATTTGATGCGGGATTCTATTTGCAATTGAATGGTTATGAATGGATTAAATTGAATACTTTAATGGTTTATGTCGAAATTCAACATGCAAAAAAGCCGGCTGAAATTCGTTTTTAAACGAAAACAGGCCGGCTTTAGTTTGTTCTTTATCTGAATTCTCAGGAAGGATCGGTTTCCCCGCGGAATTCGGAGTTTTCTTCGGAAATTTGTTCATCCGGTGATTCGACTTGGTTCTCCATAAAGATGGTTTTTCGATCCGGGATCTGCAGGTCCTCCTCCTCCCCCATGACGGGAGGAATTTCGTCGCTGACAGGTTCTGTTTCACGTTCTTCTTCGGAAACGATTTCCTCAGAATTGCCGTCAGAGAGTACTTCCACAACTTCTTCTGAAATTGTGATCTCAGAAACTTCGCCGGTAAATTCCGGATTGACCTGAGAAACTTCTGCATCAACAGAAATTTCAGCAGTTGCTTCTCCTGTTTCCGACACGAAAGCGACTTCCGGCTCCGAGTCTTCGTATTCACTGGAAGAACCGATTTCATTTTGTTCAATGTGCAGGTCTTTCAACTGCGGCAGATCTTTCACTGAGCGGATACCGAAATAATCCATGAAACTCTGACTGGTGCTGTACAGTACCGGGCGACCCGGACCATCGCTCTTCCCGGAAATTGAGATGAGATCTTTCTCCAGCAATTTCTGGATCGCATAGTCGCAACTAACACCGCGGATATGTTCCATTTCTGACTTCGTGATCGGCTGGCGGTAAGCAATAATGGAAAGTGTTTCCATTTGCGGCACCGACAATTTTTTCTTCGACTTGTGCTGGATCAGCGCGTTGATGGTTGCGTGATACTCCTTCTTCGTCATAAACTGGTACCCGTCGGATATTTCCACCAGCTGGAAGGAAAAATCTTCGCCTTCGTATTTGGCTTTAATTTCTTCGATGGATCTGAGGATCGCAGCTTCGGCCGGTTCCCAGTCAAAAGTTAACTTCAGCGAAGCGGCGATTTCATCGAGCGAAATGCTTTGCTCAGAGCAAAAGATCAAGGCTTCGATATGCTGATTTAATTGATTCATAGGTAGTTAAAGGGGAGAGCAATAAATGATGTCGCAAATTAGAATTTTTTGCAGGATCTGACCAAAAAATCAATTCACAATCCAAATAACCCTCTGTAAGTAAAGGTAATAGTTTTTACACAACGATGTTTACAATCCGGCCGGGAACAACCACCACTTTTTTAGGTGTGGTTCCGCCAAGGAGTTTTTTAACTTCATCGGCATTCATGACCTCCCGTTCGATCTCCTCTTTGGAAAGAGAAAGGGCGATGCTGAGGTTGAATTTGGTTTTGCCGTTGACTGAAATCGGGTAGGCGAAAGCGTCTTCCGTCATGAACTCTTCCCTGAATTCCGGGAAAGAGGCCCTGCTGATGCTTTCCGTGTGTCCGAGTTTTTCCCATAACTCTTCGGCAATGTGCGGAGCATAGGGAGAAACGATGATGGCCAGCGGCTCGAGTATCGCGCGCTTGTTGCATTTCAGATCGGTAAGTTCATTCACACAAATCATGAAATTACTCACCGAGGTGTTGAACGAGTAACGGTCAATATCTTCAACAATTTTCCGGATTGTCTTGTGCAGGATTTTCAATTCCGCTTTTGTTGGTTCCGTTTCTGAAACGTCCCACACCAGGTCGCGGCTGTTTGCATCCTGACGATGATACAGTTTCCACAATTTCCGGATGAAGTTCGAAGTACCACTGATACCATTGGTGTTCCAGGGTTTTGAAAGTTCAAGAGGCCCGAGAAACATTTCATAGAGGCGGAGGCAATCGGCGCCGAACTTATGAATCATCTCATCCGGATTCACTACGTTCCATTTCGACTTCGACATTTTTTCAACCTCTGATTTTGCAAAGAATTTTTCAGATTTCTCAGTTGGGTTCCCGTCAAAATCATACCATGCACCCTTGTACCAATACGCATTCCTGCAAACGAAAACACCGTATTCCAAATCGGAAACAGATTTTGATAAATTTTCGATTTCAACTATTGAATTTTCAGTGTACTCAATCGGAATATTTCTTTGAGTCAAATGGTCGGTGGGCAAATTGTCTGCACTAAAAAGTACGACAATCCGATGGTTTCCAATTTTGATTTTTACATTTTTTACTGTTTTCCCCCAATGGAATGTATATTCAGAGACGCCAGGTGTAGCGTCAAAATTTCCACCAATAAATACTTTCTCCGAAACACCCTGAATCATCCCCTGGTTAATCAGTTTCTTTGCCGGTTCTTTCACAGAAATATAACCGAGATCATACAGGAATTTTGTCCAGAAGCGGACGTAAAGCAAATGTCCGGTTGCGTGTTCTGCTCCACCCATGTAAAGGTCAACATCCTGCCAGTAGTTCAGCGCTTCTTTGGAGGCAAATTCTTTGTCGTTGTTTGCATCCATGTAGCGGAGAAAATACCAGGAAGAACCTGCCCAGCCGGGCATCGTTGTGGTTTCGAAATCGTATTTACCCTGGTACTTCCAGTTTTTTGCTCTGGCCAATGGCGGTTCACCGTCTTCCGTAGGCAAATATTTATCTACTTCCGGCAAGATAACAGGCAGGTCTGTTTCCTCCACCGTATAAGGAATTCCATCTTTGTAATAAACCGGAATCGGTTCTCCCCAATACCGCTGCCGGCCGAAGATGGCATCACGCAAACGGAAGTTGACTTTTCCTGTTCCGATTTTCTTCTTTTCAATTTCTTCAATGGCTTTTCGTATGGCCTTTTTTACTTCAAGACCGTTGAGAAAATCCGAATGGATACACTTGCCTTCTTTCGCATCGAACGATTGTTCCTGGATATCCATCCCTGCAGGAGCTTCAACAACCTGTAAAATGGGGAGCGAAAAATGTTTTGCAAATGCATGATCGCGTTCATCGTGTCCGGGAACTGCCATGACCGCACCTGTGCCGTAGCCGGCAAGAACATAATCTCCTATCCAGATCGGAATTGGTTTTTTCGTGAATGGATGTTCAGCAAATGCGCCGGTGAACACACCGGAAATACGTTTCACTTCTGTCATTCGTTCACGATCGCTCCGGTTTTTTGCTTCCTCAACATAGCGCTGGACTGCTGCTTGCTGGTCTGCTGTGGTAATTTCATTCACCAGGGCATGTTCAGGAGCCAGGGTCATGAACGAAACACCAAAGATGGTATCCGGTCGTGTGGTGAATACTTCGAAAGATTGAGTTGAATTCATCACTTTGAATTCAAGCTGTGCTCCTTCGCTTCTGCCGATCCAGTTGCGTTGCTGTTCTTTCAGTGATTCGGTCCAGTCGATCGTATCCAGATCCTCCAGCAGGCGCTGTGCATAGGCCGTGATGCGAAGGCTCCATTGTTTCATCAGTTTGCGTTCCACGGGATATCCTCCGCGCTCGCTCAGACCGTCTTTTACTTCTTCATTCGCCAGCACAGTTCCAAGAGCAGGACACCAGTTCACGGTAGCTTCACTGAGAAAGGCGAGACGGTAAGCCTGCAGAATTTCCTGCTGGGAGGAAACAGACAGCTCTTCCCATTTTTTATTCTCCGGTGAAAATGCAATTTCCCCCGAATTGAATTTTTCAATGAGTGTATCGATGGGTTCAGCTTTATCAGTCTCCGTATTGTACCAGGAATGAAAGAGTTTGATGAAAATCCACTGTGTCCATTTGTAGTAGGAAGGATCACTGGTTCGCACTTCGCGGCTCCAGTCGAATGAAAAGCCAATGTTATCAAGCTGTTCCCGGTACCGTGCAATGTTCTGTTCGGTGGTAATCGCAGGATGTTGTCCGGTTTGAATCGCATATTGTTCGGCAGGCAAACCAAATGAATCATAGCCCATCGGATGCAGGACATTAAACCCTTTCAATCTTTTGTAACGGGAATAGATATCAGAGGCAATGTATCCGAGAGGATGCCCGACATGCAATCCAGCCCCGGATGGATACGGAAACATATCCAGCACATAATACTTCGGCTTTGATGAATCTGCAACTGCCTTGTACACCTGCTGTTCCCGCCAGCGGTTTTGCCATTTCTTTTCTACTTCTTTAAAATTGTACTCCATTTTGTCGTGTTCCGGATTGGTTATTCGGTTTACAGGTTGTTGGGGGGTGAGGCTATTCGGTTATTCGGCAACTCACTGGCAAATTTCAAATTCTTTTCAGCCCAATGGTACGAAGAACGACATGCTGAATACTGAGCATGTAACCCTGAACCCAAAACCTCATTGCCAACATGCGAATGTAGAAAAATAAGGTGACAGGAGAGATTTAGAAGCCTGTGAAGGGAGAATCTTTCCTTACTTTCGTCTTCGAATTTCCATGCAAAAAGATCCCCAAAAAGACAGCAATAAGCGCTTACGTTCTTCTTACGTTTCGGCGATCATCAGTATTTCCCTGGTTTTATTCATGCTCGGGTTGCTTGGCTTACTGGTGATTGATGCGCGCAAGATTTCCGACTATGTGAAGCAGAATGTCGAGCTGAACATTTTCCTGCAGGATGATGTGCCGGATGCGGAAATCGCATCGTTCCGGGAGTCCCTGCAAACACTGCCCTTCGTCCGCACCACACGTTTTGTTTCGAAAGAGGCGGCGCTGGATAGTCTGAAAAAAGATCTTGGCGAAGGCGCCGTGAGCATGCTGGAGTCCAATCCACTGCCGGCAACGATCGACATCAGTCTCACAGCAAGCTATGCCCATCCCGACAGTCTGCGTCTGATTCGTGAACTGTTATCGCAAAATAAAATTGTGAGGGACGTTGTTTACCAGGAGACAGAAATCAGCCGGATGAACAACAATTTCCGTACGGTCGCCCTGGTCATTCTTTTCTTCTGCGCCCTCCTGTTCATCGTTGCGATCGCGCTCATTCATAATACCATCCGTTTGTCGATGTATTCCAAACGGTTTTTAATCAAAAGCATGCAACTGGTGGGAGCGACCAAAAACTTTATCCGCTGGCCATTCATCAGGAAGGGAATTGTGCATGGACTGTATTCGGGTTTTGCCGCCATTGTGCTGTTGGGTGGAATTGTTTACCTGATCGAAACACGCTTCCCGGTCCTGGGGCAATTGTCAGACCTGAACATTATGATGCTGCTTTTCGGAAGCATCCTGGTACTGGGAATCCTGTTATCCGGACTGAGCACTTTTTTTGCTGTCAACAGGTACCTGAGATTACGGATGGATGAGCTCTATTAGATTTGGTACTGAAATTCAATTCCTATTTTGTGAGGACCGGAATTGGATCGGGTTCATTTTTTTTATTTCCGGAAATAAGAATCCCGGCTCTTTGAAATTTCGATCGTTTTCAGGATGATTTGAGAGAAAACTGTATACTTGCACCTCTATTTGCATGAATTTCAAAGAAAATGGCTAAAAAAGAAAACAAACCCGCAATTGATTTTGCCTTTGGTAAGGAAAACTACATTTTAATGCTGATTGCAATTGCATTGATTTTCATTGGTTTTGTTTGCATGGCCGGCGGAGGAACAGATGATCCCGGAGTCTGGGACCCATCCATTTTTAGTTTCCGCAGGATCACACTTGCTCCAATCCTGGTGATTGGCGGACTGGTGGTTGGTGTGGTTGCAGTATTGAAAAAGTCGAAAGAATAATATCAAAATACATCGATCGGTGTGCAGATGATGAAGGTATCGATCTTCGCATCTGCACATTTTTTATTTACCAGTTTCAGATACAGGCGATGCCCTGACGCCAGAATTCCAAATTGAATCCTTAGCACCCGCTCATGAATTATCTCCAGGCAATTATCCTTGCTATTATTGAAGGGCTGACCGAATTCTTACCTGTCTCCTCCACCGGTCACATGATTATTGGTTCATCCATCATGGGCATTGCAAAAGACGACTTCACCAAAACGTTCACCGTTGCCATACAGTTCGGAGCCATCTTGTCGGTTGTTGCTTTGTACTGGCGAAAATTTATTCCTGTTGACGGAGACTGGCGTAAAAATGTATTTTTCTATTTCCGGTTGTTGCTTGCATTTCTTCCCGCAGTCGTCTTTGGTCTGCTTTTCAAAAAGTACATCGATATGATGCTGGAAAATGTGATCGTTGTTGCAGTATCACTGTTACTCGGCGGGATTATTTTTCTCCTGCTTGACAAATGGTTCGCCGAAGCGGAAGAACGCGGATCGGAAGAACTGGAGTCAAATTCGAAAGCCATAAAAATCGGCATGTTCCAGGTGATCGCCATGATACCGGGAGTTTCCCGCTCGGCTGCAACCATTATCGGCGGTTTGACACAAGGACTGAATAAAAAAGCAGCTGCAGAATTTTCATTTTTCCTTGCCGTTCCAACGATGTTTGCAGCGACGGTGAAAGATCTTTTTGATTTTTATCACGAAGGCGGAGGTTTCCAGGGAGATCAGATTGGCTTGCTGATTGTCGGAAATGTAGTGGCATTTTTTGTGGCAATGCTGGCGATCAAATCCTTTATTGCCTACCTGACAAAAAACGGTTTCAGGCACTTCGGATATTACCGCATCATTGTCGGCGGAGCCATCCTCCTGTTGCATTTCCTGGGCTATGAGCTCGCCATTTTTTAATTGTACATCCGATCATGACCGAAGGCTTACAGAACGAAACAAATCAGCTGATCACCGGTACAGTCATTCTGATTAACAAGCCTTACACGTGGACTTCTTTCGACGTGGTCAGGAAAATGAAAGGTGCACTATCTGCATTTTATAAGCGGCAGATGCCCCTTGAATCAGAAGTGAAGCGATTTAAAATCGGCCATGCAGGAACACTGGATCCTTTGGCTACCGGATTGTTAATTTTGTGTACAGGGGCTTTCACAAAGAAGATTTCAGAGATCCAGGATGCTGAAAAAGAATACACGGGTACTTTCATCCTTGGGGCGAACACTATTTCGCATGACCTGGAAACAGCCGTTGTTCCAAGAGAAGGCATTGAATTACCCGAAACAGAAGAGATCATTCGTACAGCTGCTCAATTCATCGGAAAACAACTGCAAACACCTCCGGCCCATTCCGCTGTGAAAGTCGGCGGTAAGCGGGCGTATCAATTGGCCAGACAAGGTAAAGCTGTGGAAATCAACCCAAAGGAAATTGAAATAAAAGAATTTGAGAT
>DAORHY010000064.1:0-13175 GCA_035438225.1 Bacteroidia bacterium | reverse complement strand
ACCCGGTATAATCTTCAAGGGTAAACGTGCCAAAGGGCTTCCCCATTTTACTCATCCTGTGATTTACCTCAGAGAGAATACCGGCAATTGCTATCTCTTTATTTTTCAGCTTTTCAAGATCATTCAGCTGATCAATTTTATGAGAACAAAAACTGGTAATTTCAAACCGGTATTCATCCAGCGGATGTCCGGAAATGTAAAATCCAATTACTTCTTTTTCCCGTTTTAATTTTTCCAGTGAATTCCATGGTTCACAATTCGCCAGCACCGGTGTGGCAACATTGTCGTGGTGATCTTCACCAAACAATGTATTTTGCATCGTGGACTGTTGCGCCGACATGGCATTTCCAAACCGTGCTGCCCGTTCAATTCCCGGCAATGGGTCCTTTGCATCGGCAGCAAAATACTGTGCTCTGTGTATTCCTTCAAAACAATCAAACGCTCCTGATTGCGCAAGGCTCTCCAAACATTTTTTATTGGCCGCTTTACCGGTAACGCGGCGCGTGAGGTCAAAGATGTCTTTGTAAGGTCCTGCTGCAGTACGGTCTTCAATAATTGCTATCACGGCATTCTCACCAACTCCTTTGATTGCACCCAAACCAAAACGAATTTCTCCTTTTTGATTCACGGCAAAGTCATACAGACTTTCATTCACATCGGGTCCGAGCACCGGAATTCCCATCCGGCGGCATTCTTCCATGAAGAAAGTGATCTTGTCAATATTGGAAAGGTTATGCGTGAGTACCGCAGCCATGTACTCCGCCGGGTAATGCGCCTTCAGGTAGGCTGTTTGAAAAGCGACAAAAGCATAACAGGTAGAATGCGATTTATTAAATGCATAACTTGCAAATGCCTCCCAGTCGGTCCAGACCTTCTCACAAATTTTTGGATCGTGGCCATTGGCTTTGCAGCCTTCCACGAACTTCGATTTCATCTTATCCAGGACATCCTTCTGTTTTTTACCCATTGCTTTGCGCAAGGTATCGGCGTCGCCTTTTGTGAAGTTGGCCAGCTTTTGTGAAAGCAACATCACCTGCTCCTGGTATACGGTAATGCCATACGACTCCTCAAGGAATTCCTGCATGGCAGGCAAATCATATTTTACCGGTTCACGGCCGTTTTTGCGTGCAATAAAATCCGGAATGTATTCCAGCGGCCCCGGGCGATACAAGGCATTCATGGCGATGAGGTCTTCAAACTTATCGGGCCTGAGTTCTTTCAGATATTTCTGCATGCCGGCAGATTCAAACTGAAAGGTTCCGTTTGTTTCACCGCGCTGATACAGCTCCAGTGTTTTCACATCATCGAGTGGTATTGTATCAATGTCGATTTTTATTCCGTGGTTTTCCTCGATCAGGCGCAAAGCATCGCGTACGATGGTAAGCGTTTTCAGTCCCAGGAAGTCCATTTTGATCACACCGGCATCTTCAATTACTTTTCCATCGAATTGCGTGATCAGCAAATTCGATTCTTTGGACGTTGATACGGGAATCAATTCCGTAAGATCCATGGGTGCGATGATGATCCCCGCTGCATGGATTCCGGTATTGCGCACCGATCCTTCCAGGATCACGGCTTCCTTTAGTACGCGCGCCTGAAGATCCGTTCCTTTGTAGATCTCGCGCAATTTCTTCACCTCAGTAAGTTCGTCGCTGTTCAGGTTTTCTTTTTCCTTCAGGCTTTTTTCACCATCCAGTGGTGCCTCGAGAAGCCGATGCAATTCTATTCCGGGGCGATCCGGAACGTGCTTGGCAAGCAAATTGGATTCCGCAAGCGGCAAATCGAGTACACGTGCAACATCCTTGATACTCATTTTCGCCGCCATTGTACCATAGGTCACGATTTGCGCTACCTGGTTTTTCCCGTATTTATCCACGACATAATCGATCACCTTCTGACGGCCAACGTCATCGAAGTCCGTATCGATATCGGGCATGCTCTTCCGGTCCGGATTCAGGAAACGTTCAAAAAGCAGATTGTACTTGATCGGATCAATATTGGTGATACCTATACAATAAGCAACGGCAGATCCTGCAGCAGATCCCCTTCCCGGACCGACAAAAACTCCCAGGTCGCGTCCGGCTTTGATGAAGTCAGCAACGATAAGAAAGTACCCTGCGAAACCCATTGTTTTCACCGTGAAAAGCTCGAAGTTCAATCGCTCTTCAATCTCCGGGGTAAGTTCTTTGTACCAGGATTTCGCTCCCTCATAAGTGATGTGCTTCAGGTACTCGTCCTGGGAATCAAAACCCGGGGGTATTTTAAAATGCGGAAGCAGGATATCCTGCTTCAGCTTCAGGGGTTCTATCTTCCCGACGATTTCATTCGTGTTATCAATGGCCTGAGGAACATCGTGAAAGAGCGCAGCCATCTCCTGTGTTTTCTTGAAATAAAACTGGTCGTTATAAAATGCGAATCGCTTCCCTTTGATGGAAACATCATCGTCGAAATCTTTTACTATTGGTGTGCTTTGTTTTTCACCGGTATTGATGCACAAGAGAATATCGTGAGCATTGTAATCTTCCTGGTTCACATAATGCGAGTCGTTGGAAGCAATGACTTTTACATTGTACTTCACCGCCCATTTCAGCAGGACTTCATTGACTATATTTTGTTCCGGAATATCGTGGCGCTGCAATTCGATGTAATAATCTTCTCCGAAAAGATCAAGCCACCATTTGAATTCCGCTTCCCCTTCTTTTTCTCCTTTGCGTAAAATCGTTCTTGGAACAGAAGCGCCGAGACAACACGTGGTAGCGATGAGACCCTTGTGGTATTTCAGGACCAGTTCCTTGTCTATGCGCGGATATTTTCCGTACAAACCCTCGATGTATCCCAGTGAACACAGCTTCACAAGATTTTTATAGCCTTCGGAATTCTTTGCAAGAAACAACTGGTGATAACGCTGGTCTTTATCTTCTTTGGTAAACTGACGTTTGTGCCTGTTTTCTACAAGATAAAATTCACAACCGACAACCGGCTTAATCACATTCGGATTCTCTTTTGTATTGTGTTTGGCAGCTTCAGCCACAAATTTGAAAACGCCGAACATATTTCCATGATCGGTAATCGCAATGGCGGGCATGTTGTCTTTAACAGCCTTTTTGTACATATCCGATATGTCGGCTGCGCCGTCAAGCAGGGAAAACTGCGTGTGTACGTGCAGATGGGAAAACTGGGCCATGAAGGGTGAAGGGTGTGAGGGGAAATAAAATTCTTAGGAAATGTAAAGTTAACAAAGCAGCCAGTTCCTGCAACCGGCTCCGGACCCGACAGTTCTAATAATTTCATGCTGAGGATGCTGTAGACTCGGGAATTTACGAACAGGCCGGCGATTGGTTGTTCATTGCCGGTTGCCGGGCCAGTTCGGCTCTAAATATTTTCGAATCTCCAAAAGCACTGTCACCAATTCATATTTTAAAATTCATAATTTTTAATTCACAAGTCCTACTCTCTCCAAACTTTCGCTGTGTATTTACTTTGTCATTCTTCCTTTCCAATTATAGCGTCCAAAAGGAGAGCGTATTCCGACGATCGCAATGTAAGCCCAATAAAAAGGTTGCACCGGCAGGAACCACTTTAACAACGGCTTTCTGCGAAAGAAATTTGAAAGCGAATGTAAAAACAAAAACTCAGGAATCATTTTGATCAGGGAGGCCGCAAGGAACCCTGGACATAGATCCGGAAACCAGCAACACAGAATGCCGCACAAGAGCAACAATGCATGCGTGAACCATGCAATTACGGCAACTGTAATGGTGAAAGGAGTCAGCGTCGCCGGAATCTTAGAAGCCCAGCGCTTACGCTGGCTCCACAATTGACGCAAAGAATGAATGGTAACGCCTTCAACAATCGCATCTTCCCGTTTCAGAAAATGTATTTTGCTTTTATCCCTGGCGGCAATTTTTAGCAGTAACTGAGTGTCATCTCCCGATGCTCTTCTTTTTTTGTCGTCAAATCCATGTACTGTTTCAAATGCAGATTTTGTGTAGAAAATATTTGCACCGTTGCACATCATTGGCTTGCCGTTGCGGATTCCTGCCGCTGCAATGCCAACAAGTCCCATCATCTCCAGCTCCTGAATGGAGCTCAGGATACCTCCGCCTGTCTGAAATGCAACCGGACCGGCGATAAATTCAGCGCCTGTGGCGTAATGTGCCTGTACAAAAGACCTGATCCATCCCGAAGGCACACGACAATCGCCGTCAGTGGTGAGTATGAATGGATCGCCGGCAATCGAAACTGCTTTCGTGATCGCTGCTTTTTTTGACCCGGTTGAATTTTCCTCCAGCGTGATCAGGCGAATATTTTTCTGCGGATGCTGCTGGATAAATTCATTGACCACTCTTACGGTTTGATCTTCCGAACAGTCATCCACTACCAGGATTTCAATTTTGGCGCCAGGATAATCCTGCGCTGCCAAAGCATCCAGGCTTCCCGCAATTGTTTTCTCTTCATTGCGCACCGGAACAATGACACTAACGTCCAGGAGTATACTATTCTTATGGATTTTCAACGGAAGTGTCCGGTTCCAGCCAATCAGGCACCAGAGGATGAACCAGGCATAGAGTGCAGAAAAAAGCAAGAGGAGAACCACAAGCAGCATCATGCTTCCCTCCTTCTGCCAAGTTTAAATCCGAAAACAAAAAAACATCCGACCAATGCCGGTATGACAAGGTTAATCAGCCAAAGGGTAATGCTTGCATTCACGACACCAACGGGATCAGTAGTAACCGGAGAAAAGAAATAGGTTGCAACCGCACCCCGCACTCCCAGTTCAAGCCAACCAATCGTTGGTACCACTGACATCACAAAATAGGTCATGGAAATCAGGAGGAAGGATAAAAGAAACGGTAGCTGTATTCCGAAAATCAGCAGCAGCAGATAAAACTGAGAACTAAAAATAAGATACCGAACCCCTGCAAGACCGATTACAACCCACAATTCTTTTGCAGTATAAAAAGAAAAAACACGCAGGTAATGATCCCAGGAAGCCGGTAGTTTCAGTTTCCTGAAAACACTTTCCAGTACCGAAACATTCAGGAACAGCAACAGGCAGACAGTAGAAAATAATACCAGCAGAATGCTGACACCTGTCCACAGGTAAGATGGCAAACTCACAAACAAATGCAGGTAAATGATGGTACCGACGGAACCGGTGATCAGTGTGACCAGCAACTGGCTGTAGTTTTCGATCACCGTAATGATTGTCCCTTCAATACGGTCAGCTTTCCCGAGGTGAAAAACGCGGCCTGCATATTCTCCTACCCTGTTCGGAGTGAAGAAACTAACTGTCAGTCCGGAAAAAACTGCTTCCAATGAACGGCCAAAACCAATCTTCTCAATTTTTCCGATCATCCGCTTCCATTTCAGCGCTTCCACACTCCAGTTGAGCAACATAAAAACCAACACAATTGCCATGAGCAAGGGATGGTTGCCTTCTTTCACTGAGACGAGGATAATCTCCCACCACTGGCTCATGGAAGCTCTATCCAGCACTGCCTTATAAATGAACCCGAGCGCTGCTGCTGCAACGATGAATTTAACGAGCAGCCAGGTCTTTTTGGAAATATTTCTCTTACTTTGTTCCATACAGGTTCGCAACAAGTTTACATAAAATAAAGTGGAGCTGTATCATGAAAAATATGCCTGCACCTCCTGAACGTATTATTCTTGGCATTGACCCCGGCACCAACATTATGGGTTACGGCTTGATCCGCATACAGGGGAATGCCATGGAAGTCATCGCCATGGGAGTGCTGCATTTACAGAAACTGGATGGCCATGCCCTCCGGTTAAAAAAGATCTTTGAAAAGACCCTTTCACTGATCGATGAATACCACCCTGACGACCTGGCCATTGAAGCTCCGTTCTTTGGAAAAAATGTACAGTCCATGTTAAAACTCGGCCGTGCCCAAGGTGTTGCAATGGCTGCCGGACTTTACCGGACCATTCCGATTTTCGAATATTCCCCGAAAAAAATCAAGCAAAGTATCACGGGCAATGGCAATGCCTCAAAGGAACAGGTTTCTGCGATGGTACAGACACTTTTAAAGGTCAAAGAGGCACCGGAGTACCTTGACGCCACGGATGCGCTGGCAGCCGCCATTTGCCACTATTTTCAAAATAAAAAAGAAACCGGCAAAGGGAGTACCCATACCGGCTGGAAATCATTTTTGGCGTCTAATCCGGACAGGATTGCCTGAATCAGGCTCAATCCAGATTTTCCCTGATTTTCTTAGCAATCTCCTCCATTTCCGCAGCAGGCACTGTTAATTTCGGGCTTGCAAAATTCATGTCGCTGAACCGGTTCATTGGAATCAAGTGAATATGGGCATGCGGAACTTCGAGGCCAATGACAGCAATCCCGATGCGCTTGCACGGGACAGCCTTTTCAACAGCTTTCGCTACTTTTTTTGCAAAATTCCAAAGATCCTTATGCTGTAAATCGTCAATATCGAAGATGTAATCCGTCTCTTGCCTGGGGATTACAAGAGTATGTCCTTTTGCGAGAGGACTGATGTCCAGGAAGGCAAAAAAGCGGTCATCTTCCGCGATCTTATAACATGGAATTTCTCCCTTAATTATCCGTGTAAAAACAGATGCCATTGCTTAACGGGAGATTTCAATAATTTCAAATTCAATTTTCCCTGAAGGAACAGCAATTTCAGCAGTGTCGCCGACACGTTTTCCGAGCAGTCCTTTTCCGATGGGAGAGGTAACTGAAATTTTACCGAGCTTTAAATCCGCTTCGTTCTCTGCCACCAGCAGATAGGTCATCACTGCTCCGTTTGTTTTATTCTTGATTTTAACTTTGGACAACACGAGTGCTTTGGAATTATCCAGCTTGCTTTCATCCACAAGGCGGGCGCTGGCCACAACTTCTTCCAGTTTGGAAATCTTCAATTCCAGCAGCCCCTGGGCATCCTTGGCTGCATCGTATTCCGCATTCTCAGACAGGTCACCTTTATCGCGTGCTTCTGCAATTTGCTGGGAAATTTTCGGGCGCTCAATATTCCTTAACTGATAGAGTTCGTCCTGCAATTTTTTTAATCCTTCGGCTGTGAAATATTGTACTGACATAATTTTTCAATTTGGGAAATGAATAAAGCAAAGCAAGACCCCGTTTCCGGGGTCTTGCTTATTAACACAAATATAAGCTTAAATTTTCTGGTTTACAAAGTGAATTTTGCACCAAAAGTATGAACACCGTCATACGGGTTGGTCGCACGGAAAGAATAATCGATTCCGAATTTTTTCCCGCTTTTTCCCAATGGAACTTCAAGGGTCATACCGGCAGAAGGTCCCGTATATACTGTTGTGCGAAGGTTGTCATCAAAGAGATCTGCCTCATAGGTGAATCCTCCGCGCAGCATGAAAATGTCCTTAAATCCGTATTCCAAACCGGCTGTATACTGATCGTTTGTGAATGAATTCGAAGTAAAGTTTGCGGCAATGGTAAGACGGTGTTCTTTGGCAAGGCTGACATCATAAGTTCCGCCGATATTGACAAGCGATGGGATTTCAAAACCTTGTGCACGCTGTTCAATCGTCAGCTGATACACTCCGGTACTGACCGGAGCACGGCTGGACAATCCATCGCCACCGAATTTCAGAGGTGTACCGACATTTTTCAGAGCAATCCCGAATTTGATATTGTCTTTATCCTCGTTCGTTCCGGTCATGTATTGAATCCCTGCATCAATGGCAATTCCTCTTGCACCCAGGTTGGATATATTCTCATTGATTACTTTAATCGACATTCCCCCGTAAATTGAATTTGAAAAAATCTTGGCATAGGAAAGTCCAAGGTTAATGTACTGGGGAGAGAATTCGCCAAGGCCGCCTTCCGGTGATTCTACTGTTGTCACCTGGATGTCTCCGAAATCCATAGACATTACAGATATACCCAGTACTCCGGCTTCCCCTACTTTCTGACTGATGCCAAATGCGTTGATATTAATTCCGCTTCCTTTGAGGTAGGTTGTATGGCTGAATAATACTTCCGTCTTTTTTGTAAAAGCGATTCCGGCGACATTCAGGAAGGATGCTTCGAGGCCATGTACACCACCGCTGTTAGCACCACCCCAGCCGCTGGACCGGGCCCATGGGTTGATGAGCAATTCGGATGCTTCAGCCTGTCCGGCACGGTCAGGATTACCGGCATTTGAAATAACCGGTATCAGAACCGTCAGCAAACCCGCCAGTAACTTCTTGCCTCTCATTAAATTTTTCATATCAATGTTTTTTCGTGCGTAGTATAAATCAGGTTAGAAGATCAGAATGTATCCAGGTCAATCGGACGCATCACGCCAAACCATTTGAGTGTGCGCTCACCGACTCCGGGAGCATCGACATGAATGATGTACATGCCGCTGGCAACAGGTACACCAACCGAATTCTTCAAATCCCAGTCAATGGAAGTGGTGGAATTCAATTCAGGGTAAACAGAACCGGATGAATTGTCAAGGGGAGCATCCCGTTTAAAGGTACGCACCAGGGCTCCGGAAGGCGAATAAATGCGAACCGTACATTTCGCCGGAAGGTTGACAATTTTCACCCTGTTGTCGAGCTGATTTTGCTCGTATCCTGAATATGCATAATACGGATTGGGGACAATGTTGATCAGATCCAGAGCCGTTTTCGCAATTTCCGTTTGCTTCACCAGGCCAACTTTCGAATCCATGCTGAACTGGTAAAGTGGCTTATAACTGTTAAAGGTTACTGAAGAATCATTTGTGAATGTCCGGTACGGATGTGTCATGCGGAGGCGGACTTTCACTTCATTCGACATCCAGGGCTGCGCAGGTACAGCAATCGGGCAGCTGACCCACATGCAATCTTTCCAAACTTCAGTGATGGTTTTCTTTTCTGCGGAAGTAAGTGATGTTGCATTCGGACGCGGAATTCCCCAAAGTTTGGAGTGGATGTGCTGACAACCATCGTAAGCAGGTCCCCAGTAACTGGTATCGGAGGCAACAGGATTCACTACGTTGTGAACATTCTTACGTCCGAAAACATAGAGGTAATGTTTACCACCGGCAATGAGTCTTGGGTTCGAACTCGTATCCTGTGCATAAAAGTAATTCGAGGTCGGATTGAACTTCATATCACCGCCGGTTTCGCCGATGAATCCATTTGCATCCGTGAGATAGGAATCTTCACCAAAAGCAATGTTCAGTCGCTCTCCTGTTTCTACATCAATCGCATAACCCGGGAACCAGCTGAATCCCGAATCGGTACTGCTGTACGTTCCATCGATGTTCATGGAAGGATGGCGCCGGATGAGATTCTTCCAGGCTTTTCCTTCTGAATCCTGAAAACGGAAATTGGTTTCAAATACCACACAACGGCTCCATTTGCTCGTGTCGTTCGTGATGATCACATCCACCCCGTCGAGGAAACGGAGTGAATCCAGTTCCTGTGCATATTTCCCTGTTGTAGTGGAACGAACATCGGGAGCGGGAGCACACTTATCACCGCTGCCGTCTTTGTTGACAACACGGAATGGCGCCCAGGTTCCGCCAAGAATTCGCTCGTAAACTTCTGGATCATCGATTCCGTCCCAGTCAGGACAAGGTGTCGCATCACAGGAACCCGAACGGATCCAGTTGAATTTTTCTTCGCCGTCGATATCCGGAAGCCCGCCCAGCCAACGGCTGTTTGGATCAGAATAAGTCACGGTTGCTTCCACAAAACCATTGCCTCCGGCAGGATATTCTCCCGGTGCTTTCACCTGATTGATGCTCACATAGAAGCCGTAATTCTCGAACAACTGATCGTATGGGAATTCAAGGGTCTTGATCGAATTATCAATCTGCCCGGTATTTGTATTCTTCAATCTCCACTCACCGGTGGCGGTTGTCGTATCTGTTAACCACAATTCAAAATTACCGGGAACAACTTTCACAGGATCATAGATACGGATGTCTACCGGACCACGGGCGGCCTGGTAGGTCGGGAAATCAATTCTGTTCTTTCCCTGATTGAAAATAATCTCATTCACCTGTTCCTGTTTCAGATCAAGAGTAGCGCGTTCCGAACCGATATTGTGACCGTTGCCGAGTCCGGTAAGGCGTGTAATTTCAGGACCATCGCCATAGAATGTGTTTAACACAAGACCGTTTGCTTCGGGTGCTGTGATGTGCGGTATCGCTGTATAGACTTCAATACCTGTTCCTGTAGCACCGCGTCGTCCGGCAAGATAAGGAGCGCTCAGACCCTCAACATAAGGATCGAATGTGGCTTCATCCGGATTGTAAGCATATGCAATGGCAAGGAAATAATAGGTCTTATGATTCACCAGAGTAGGATCTCCTGTTGAGAATGCATCTGTTGTAATCCGGAATGTGTGACGAAGGCCATTGTCCTCGCCATTCACTTCTTCCACAGGTGCAAACGCATTCAGGTCGGGCTGGAAATACTGATTCACAATCTGTGCAATACCATTTTTAATATCGCACTGGAAGATGAGCCGGGCCTTGTCAGCGTTTTTCAGGTCATTGGCAGTTACATCCGGCGAGCTTACCTGGTAAACCTTGTATCCTTCAAATACAAAATAAGAAAGTGTGGTAGTAACAGCAGGATCCTTTTCTTTGTAAAGTTCTTTGTAATTGTTTGACGAGGAATTGTTCGACAAAGAAATGATCAATTCTCTGTCCAACTCACGGATGGACATTTTCGGTGCATCCAGACCATCGACAATTTTGAAACAATTGTCAAAGAGAATCTGGGCTTTGTCATCTGCAAGACGCAACAGTTTCACGGATGCCAGTGGACCACCGGAAGAAGTTCTTGCCCATACTGCCCCTGTGGTGATGAAGTTGACTGCGCCCGGCAATAAAGTAAAGCTCCCTGCCGACTGAAGGAAACGACGATCATCCGGTTCATTCGGCGGATCACCGGGTTTCGGAATATTCTCCGACCATGGAAACAATCCGGTCACACCGTTGGTTCCCCAACCTGTCGGATCTGTATCTCCCGGAAACATGAAGTCACAGGAATCTCCACCGGACTGGTAACCATTCCCTCCATACAATAGCGGTGATCCGTCTTTCCAGATTCCACGCAGGTAATTGTAGTAATGAAGGTCGGTAGAAGGATTTCCTATATTGGAAAAGTCGTTGTTATAATAAACGAATTTCGACATGATGATTTGCTCACCTGCTTCATCAATCACTAAGTCACGGTCGTTGTCGACATGGTCACTGTCATCTGCAACAGGGCCTTCAAAGAAATCCATTCCCACAGCAGGAGGATTGAATCCGTAACCTGTTGCACCGTCATCATCGGCATCACCATTGTAGCAATAACCGAATCCGCGTTTCACATCACAGCCTACATAGTCGTCAAAAGCATTTCCAAGGTCAGCATCCACCCAGGAACCGAAATACGTCTGGTATAAAGTTGTGGAAGCCCTGTTAATAATTTTGTACTTGTAAAAAGTCATGTTGTTGATTTCATCATTCGTATTGAACCCGAATGCCTGGGCCTGTAATTCCAGACCGATATTGTAACGACTGCCTGTTTCAGAGTGTGTATTTCCCGCATCGTTGAACACCCACCAGATAGTTTGATCACCCAGAAGGTATTCTCCGCATTTTTGTTCGGTGGAAGAAAGGTTGAACCGCGGATAATCCCCGGTTTGATAATCGTAAACACCGTTGGAATCGACGTCTTCAAAGGGCGCAAGGAATCTTCCCTGATTCAGGGAAGCGTCACCGTTTCCGGGCCATGTTTTGATCACTTCAGGAACATCGTAACCATCCAGGTCACCACTGTGCGAGTTATAGTAATTCACAAAATCAGCAACCTCTGCTTTCGTCACTTTCCAGTGCTTGTCATATTTCTGGCACACATCATTGCTGATGGTGGCATTGGTTGTATCCAAAGGTCCTGGCCAGAAATCACTTCCCGACTCACGATACGTTTGTGCAGCCATCTTCAGGTTGCCCTGGTTGTCCAGTCCGCCCACCCAGATCGCTCCGGAAAACAGGGAATGTTTGCCGGAACCATAGGGAACTTCATATTCAGCATTACCGACAAGATCCCACCACATATCACCGTTGATATAGATTGGCGTTCTGACATTGTTGATGTCAAGATCCGCTCTTCCTTTTGAAGGCGTACAGCCTGCAAAAATTTTGTGGTTACCTGGATCCGGTGCCGCTAGCCTGTGTTGTCCGATGTTTTCCTTTCCTTGAGAGAGCATGGACAGCCCCAGGAAAAGGAACATTGCTTTGGCGAATTTTATCATGATATAACGGGTCATTGTTTTGCGCGATTTAAGAAACTCGAAATGAAGGTTAGAAGTTCAACTGAACACCCAGACGAATACGGCGGGGAAGGCTATAGCTGCCCGGATTATTTTCCGCGATGGTATAAAGATCAATGTATGCCTGCGGGCTAACCTGTGAGTCAATACTGGACTGAGCGCCGGCTGAAGCAAGGTAACCGTCATCGCTCGGACTTCCTGTTGCACGGTAAACGCCGATCACATTCTTCGCATCCAGAAGATTCAGCACCTGGATGTATACATTCGCGAAAATCGGGCGGCGTGCTTCTCCGTCTTTTTTCTTTCCAAGTTTGATTTCAAAATCTTTGTCAATTTTGGCATCAATCTTAAACTGCCATGGCAGACGGGAACCGTTGAGTGTTCCGGTGATCGTTGAACGGCCGTTGGCAGCCGTTGTAAAGTCGGCTTCCGGAGTGATATTTCCTTTCCGTGTATACGGTGTACCGGAACCGGCACGCAGCACCAGGTTGGCGCCGGCATTTGCGAATACCTGCTTGCCGAACCATACCGGGCCATCGTAATCTTTCCCGGAAGAGTAATGGTAATCAAAGGATGTTACAAAAGTATGGCGCTGGTCAAAACTCAACGGCAAGGTTTCACGCAGGTTTGTTTGCCCTTGCTGGGCGAGGATACCTGCATTGGCATTTGCATCCGATCCGGTACCATCGGCAAACTGCAAAGTGTAGCTGATATTCATCCGTATATTTCCGGTACGGCGAAGGTCATACGCAAAGGTTAACCCTTTTACAGTTCCGAAGTCAAGGTTGCCATAAGTAGAATAGGTGATCGGATAGGCGTACTGAACCGTTGTATACTGGATCATGTCACGCAGTTCCTTATAGAATGCCGAAATTGAAAATGCCGAACTCCGGCTGATTTT
>DAORHY010000063.1:0-13209 GCA_035438225.1 Bacteroidia bacterium | reverse complement strand
CAAAGTATTTAGAGGCCAGCTCCTGGACAGAAAAATCTGCTTTCGAACGAAAGGAAATTTTGATCATTCCATCACGCTCCGAAAAAAATGCAGCCAAACGCACACCACCGATACTCAACGCATAGTTGACAAGGCCTTCAGTATCACCGGATTTAAAGTTAAACATTCGCAATTCTGCCTCCGAAAGACTGATATATGCAGTGTTGTATTCATTCAGTACAATTAGCTTTTCTTTCAGGGAATATCCGAGCAACCGCAAGCGGTTTTCTGAAGAAGTATCATACACCTGTTCATGGATCCGGTAATTAACTGCACCGGCTTCCATCAGTTTTGCAATCACCCGGTGCGTATCGGCTTTCATTGATTCGTAACGAAACGAATGCGTATCGGTCATGATGCCGCAATACAGACATTCAGCAATGGATTTATTCATTCGGTTACTGCCTCCGGCTGCATCAATAAACTGAAAAATCAGTTCACAGGTAGAACACGCTTCCGGGTAAGAAAAAGTATAGTCAAAGACCGGTTCCGGATTGAGATGATGATCAATCAGAACCTTTTTGCACATGGAATCCCTGAGAAGTTGTTCCATACCTTCCACTCTGCTTAACCAGTTAAAATCAAGGCAGAAAATTAATTCAGCATCCCGGATAAGATTTTTTGATTTGTCCTTCTCTGTTTCAAAATCGATGACAAGTTCGTGACCGGGTAGCCAATGGAGAAATTCCGGATAATCGCTCGGTGTAATGACAACTACCGTGTGCCCAAGGAGTTTGAGAAAATTGAACAGCCCCAGGGATGAACCCATGGCATCACCATCCGGCCGGTGGTGAGTAGTAATCACTATGTTCCGCGGGAGCTCTAAGAATTCCCACAAGGGACCTGTTTCACTGTTCGGAAAGCGGGTATTCATTTGGAATTTTTTTCAAAAATACAAAAGGCTCCCGAACAAAAGGACGTGAGCATTACTGGATGAAACTCATTCGTTACGGGTGGCTATAAAGGAATGGAAGCACGCGATTCAATCCCTACTCCACCAGGCCTGAATCTATTGACAGCTTATTCGGAGATAACGATTTTCCGGATTGCTCTCAACGTTCCAGCTTCCTGCAATTGGAGGAAATAAATTCCGGACGAAAGGGAACTAACATCCAGAGTCTGATGAGGGGAAGTAACCGGACAGGTTTTAACAATGTGTCCGTAAAGATCTGAGATCAACAACATGTTTGTTCCACTGATTGCTGTTGAAAATTCGACTTCGAGCATTCCATTCACCGGGTTTGGATAAGCGTTTATTAAACTCATGGACACGGGCACATCAATATTTACAGTTCCGCAAATGCTGAGCGTACCAAAGGCGTCCGCTTTTCCGAAACCCCAGGCATCATTTGGCAGGGGCCCCCAAGTGAATTGATCCTGAAGTGCGCAACCGGTGATTGCAGTTTTCACGGCACTCCAGTCTGCCATTGGATTTTGCTGCAGGTACAATGCAGCAATACCGGCAACAACAGGAGCCGAAGCAGAGGTTCCTCCACCTGTAATGTGATATCCTCCCAAAGCAACTTTATAAGGTTGTGCCGAAATTAATCCGGGAATCAAAGTAAGCACTCCACAGGAAATGATGTGATGTCCGGGTGCTGAAATATCCGGTTTGATCCTGCCATCCCGTGTAGGCCCTCGGCTGCTGTTTGCAGCCAGGTTACGGGGTTGGTCAAGCGGTGAAATTTGCAAGGTGTTCGTTACATCAAAGTGCCGGTCGGTATTAAAATAATTTCCGACAGTGAGTACGTTGTCAAGACATCCGATCCCGGTGATGATCGATTGCAATGTATCCGGAGCAACGTAATCCGCCATTGGAGGAAAATCCTGGACTGTGGGAAGGTTTTGAAATCCCCAGTCATAAGACCAGGAATCATAATGACCGTTACCGGTTGTAGTGAACCTCCAGTTGTAATCCGTGGAATCCGCCAGAATATACACCTCGAGTGAATACACTCCGCTGTTTTTCGTCAATAGTGTCTGAATGACTCCCAGGCGGTTTGCTCCATTCATAAGGTTACGGGTAATCACGTTGTTCAGGGATGCTGTGGCACTGGCGAAATTGGTTGCACCCCTGAATTCATAGTACGGAGTGATCTTATCGGCGCCAACAGAATAGCGAACTTGTGTAAAATTGGCTGAGTCAGCAAATACCTGAATATAAGCTCCCGGAATTCCTGCGTTGTATCGGAACCAGGTAAAAGCAGTATCGCCTGCAGTGCCGTACCTGCCCAGATGAATCGGATACATCACTCCGATATTCCCGGCGGAGGCAACCACTACGCGTCCGCTTTGTTGATTGATGAGGTTTGAAATATACCGGGCTTCGAGGTCGGTTCCGTCATGCGAACCAAAATAATCACCCAATGAAACATTGATCACACATGGCTTTCCCAATTGTTGGGCTTTGGTAAAAATGTATTCCACCGCATGTGAAAGTCGCGGCACCTGATCCGGAGTAAAGTCAAAAGAAACAGCAATGATATCTGATTTGGGGGCAACTCCCTGAAAATGACCGACAGCCCTACCATTTCCCGCGCCGATACCTGCAACATAGGTTCCGTGACCATATTCTGCTTCTCCGGTGTGGGCATTTGCTAATGAATTGTCAATATCCTGTGCACTAAATTCCTGTCCATAGCCATAGGGTTGTGGTGTGTTGGTGTCATTTGGCAGATTCTGATCCCAGATCCATTGGATTCTTGTGTGTCCAAGGCTGTCCTGAAAATCCGGATGATGAAAGTCTATTCCTGAATCAATAAATCCAAGAACCACTCCGCTTCCATCGTACCCCTGTGGCAAAGGCGCCAGACCCAAATTTGTCTCATCAACACGGCAAAGCATACGCATTGTATCATTCATCAAACTATAATGATGGGAATAGGCTTCAATGCGCTGTACTGCGGGAGATCCGGCAAGTTCAGACAATGTTTGAACAGAAATTTTAACCGAAGCAATATCCCCGGCAGCACCGATATATTTTCCGCCGTGACTGTTAACAAAAGGTTCTATTAAAGACAAGTCGCCCTGAATTAAAACCGTGAGGAGTTCGTTTCGGTTAGAAACCTGATCTAATTTCTGATGCAATAGTAAATTCATTGACACGGTTGGGTTCTCCGACCGCAGCATACCTGCACATGCAATACAAACAATAACTGCTACTATTTTTTTCATCGGATTCAGAATTTCAATTCATTTTAAAAACAACATCATTCCTTTGGATACAAGACACCTCAGCTCTGCAAATTGTGAATTTTAAACAAAAATCAACAATCAACAGGGAATGTTCATGAATTCGTACACGAGTAAAATTAATCATTTGGTAGTGATTTAGTAAACACCATTCAAGCGCTTCCGGTTAGTTTTCAACACCCTGAAAGAACAAGGTAATGCATTGAAAAATATGTATATATTTGTTCAGGGATCATTGAATTACAGCACATTTATTTATAGGTAAACATTCCTGCATTCAGTGCAGGCGGACTGCGTATCAAAATGTTATTTCAAGTTGGGTTCCCCTGCAATTTGCATGGGTTGAAATCATTTTAGTATCACCCGGTTGAATTGGACAGAGAAACCTGACACATACTGACACATAAAATAAAACAAAACATCATCAATAATTCTAACTTTTAAAAACAATTATCATGAGAACATCAATCTTCCAGTATCCCTACGAGAAAGTGTTTCGCCGCACAAAAGGTGCATTATCAAGATTAGGAATGCATGTCATCAATTATGATGCAATGCGCGGAAGCATCACTGCTGAATCCAATTTTTCACTGAGCCGTCCCTCTGTTAAACTTGACCTTTTTGTTGAGAAAATGGAAGACCAGCACACTAAAGTTACTGCTCGCGGATTGCAATTGAGGAAACGTTTTTTCCAGAAACCACAGAGCATTGAATTGAACGAAGCAGCATTACTCGAAGCACTATCGACAATTATCTGATATTTGCATTCCAAAATTGCAAAGATCTGCCAGATGTCGACTGAAAGACAGCTTTTTTACCGCTATGTAGCTCAGACTTCGCCTTCACCGGTAGGTCTGACCATTGAAAAAGCTGAAGGAGTATATTTATTTGATTCCGAGGGGAATAAATACCTTGATCTGATTTCCGGGATTGCGGTGAGCAATCTCGGTCATCATCATCCGGGTGTGATTTCTGCGATCAGGGAACAGCTTGACAAACACATGCACCTGATGGTGTATGGAGAATTTGTGCAGTCCCCGCAAGTGAAACTGGCTGCAAAACTGGCGGAATATCTGCCTGAAGGACTGAACAATGTATACTTCACGAATTCAGGAGCGGAGGCTGTGGAAGGGGCGATGAAACTCGCTAAACGTTTCAGCGGGCGCAATCAGTTCATTTCCTTTCGCAACGCGTATCATGGAAGTACGCAGGGAGCACTCAGTGTATGCGGAGAGGAGAGCCTGAAATCAGCGTTCAGACCATTACTTCCGGGATGTAGTATTGCAGATTACAATGACTTCTCGGTATACTCCCGGATTGACGAACAATGTGCAGGCGTCATTGTTGAGGCGATACAAGGGGAAGCCGGAATCATTCTTCCGGAACCCGCCTTTCTTGAAGGCCTCCGTAAACGCTGTACTGAAACTGGTACATTGTTCATTCTGGATGAAATACAAACAGGCATGGGAAGAACAGGAAAACTGTTCGCCATGGAACATACGGGTATTGTTCCTGATATATTATTACTTGGGAAAGCTTTTGGAGGAGGAATGCCACTGGCAGCTTTTATTGCGCAAAAGGAAGTCATGAACTTCCTGACACACAATCCTGCATTGGGACATATCAGTACTTTTGGCGGACACCCCTTATCCTGTGCAGCAGCGTATGCTTCCCTCCTCGAAATCACCGTTCCCGGCCTCCTGGAAAAAGTTCAAAGACAGGGCGAACTTTTTATTTCGCTGTTAAAACATCATGACATCCGTTCTGTCCGAGGATTGGGATTATTTTTAGCTTTGGAGTTCGAAAATGAAAAGATTAATCAGGAAATAATCCGTAGGTGTCTTGAAAAAGGCATGCTCACCGACTGGTTTCTTTTCGCGCCGAATTGTATGCGGATTGCACCACCGCTAATCATTACGGATGGAGAAATAAAACAAGCTTGTACATTAATTCTTGAAGCACTAAATTCAATATAATTCAGGAGACAAATATGAATGTATTAATCGTTGAGGACGAACGGCAACTATCACACGAAATTGAAATTTTTCTCACCAAGCAGGGCTATCACTGCGATGTAGCGTTTACAGGTAAGAGTGCATCCGAAAAGGTTTTTGTGAATTCGTATGACTTTGTCCTGATGGATATTGGTTTGCCGGATTACAATGGATTTCAGCTGCTGAAAGAAGCGAAAGAAGCCGGACGTGATGCAGCTTTCATCGTATTGACAGCACGCGGGTCAATCGATGATAAAATCACCGGTCTTGACCTTGGTGCAGACGATTACCTTGCAAAGCCCTTCTCTTTGCTGGAACTCCATGCCAGGATGCAGGCAATTTTAAGGAGAAAACACGGCCTTAAAAACAACACCATCCAGATTCATGATTTTGTGATGGACATCCAGAACAGAACAGTTTCGTTTGATAAAAACGTAATTAACCTCACGAAGAAGGAATTTGACATCCTCCATTATATGGCACTTCACAAAAACCGGGTCATCACCCGTGTTCAGCTGACGGAGCACATCTGGGGGGACGTCCTTGAGGAAGATTACGAATCCAATTACATTGATGTTCACATCAAAAACCTGCGGAAGAAGCTAGCCGCATTTGCAAATTCCGATTTCATTGAGACGGTCAGAGGAATCGGATACAGGTTGAACATGCCTTAATTTTATCACTTCATTCTTCCCGGGCTTGCGTTTGTCCGGCACATTCTTCCCCTTGAAACTCCAGGTCAAACTCGCCCTGTACAATGCCATATCGAAAGCACTTATCATCGGTGCATTCGGTGCTATCATTCCTGTAATTATACAGGGAATTGTTTACGATCATATCGACAAGCGGCTCTCGGCCAGACTTGAGAAAATGATGCGCATGGTACAGATCGGTGGCCTCAATGAAATCAGCCTTGACCAGGACTGCAGTTTCGACAGTTACAATGTCTTCAAAGAAGAGTACGTCTCCATTTCCCCTCTTTCCGGATTACCCGGTGATTTTGGAAAAAGAACAATCGAAAATACGGAACGCCTGATTGAAAATGATATTGTCAAACACCGGGTACTCAGCCAGGCATTTCTCTATGATAACCAGCTTTATGAAATTGAAATTGGGGAAGGTCTGAGTACAATCGATCAGCTGAACGATACGATACGACAGTTCACCATCCGCATCCTGCTGGCGGTGATCCTCCTTTCAATATTTATTGATCTCGGGTTTGCCAGAATCCTGCTCCTTCCCTTCAACCGTATCGTCAATAAAAAGCTAAAAGATGTACAGCATCCCTCTACGTTTGATGCTACACCGGTAAAAACCTCCACTTACGAATTCGCACACCTGGATCGATCAATCAATGAAATGATGCACAAGATCAAAGAAACCTTCCAGATCGAACGTGAATTCATCACCAATGTTTCGCATGAATTACTGACCCCCATTTCAATTTTACAAAACCGTATTGAAAATATTATCAACGAACCGGGAATCAGCAATGAAATCCTTAACCGGCTGGTGGATTCGCAAAAAACACTCTCGAGGTTAACCCGAATTGTAAAAGCCTTACTCTACATTTCTAAAATTGAAAACGATCAGTACCTGAAAAGCGAAGAAGTTTCACTGCAGAATTTGTGTACGGAAGTGCTGGAGGAAATGGCGGAACGCATCGAAGAGAAATCCATCCGAATCAGCAGTGAATTTGATTCGGATTTCATCTATGGCCCCTGCAACCGTTCATTGATTCATACCCTGGTTTTAAATATTGTTTCGAATGCAATTAAATACACAAAAATGAACGGTGAAATAAAAATCACCGGCCGTTCAGCAGATACAAATTTTCACCTCACGATTTCAGATACGGGAGTCGGTATTCCGTCAGAACACCTTCCGTTTATTTTTGATCGTTTTAAACGATTCCATCCTGAAGACGGTATGAGTTACGGACTTGGACTCCCGATTGTCAAATCCATAGCTACTTTTCATAAACTTGAATTGAAAGTTGACAGCCAACCCGACAAGGGTACAAACTTCCACTTGTTTTTTCCGATCCAAGGTAACTGAACCCTTCACTCGGCCTTCACCCTGAAACAGCATCTTTGGCATCCTAATGAAATCGGGAATAGCACTCCTTTCCGTTTATACCGGGATTGCTCTGACAGCAGGTTCAGTTTACGGACAATCAAACCAATTCGGGAAGCCAGGAATTAATAATACAAACCACCCGACTAATGTCTGTGCTGCACAAAAAACAAATACTATGTCCGGGGTCTCTATCGTCAAAAGCCCAAAGAAAAAACCATCTCATATCCAAAAAATTTCAAGATTTGGCAATAATGGCCGGAATCAAATAAAATAGTGTTTTGCGTTGATTAGTTTCAAAAAGCCATCGGATTCCCTACCGGTGGTTTTTTGTTAAATTGATAGCGTGTAGTAGCAACAGAATAACTGTGAATAAATTGCAATTTCCTTCTTTTACGAAGGCATTTGTAAATAAAAAGATTATTTTATATTTGTCGTTCAAAAATTGAAAATACAGACAACCTGATTTCACATCATCATTCAATTGAGCCAACGCATTGGTTTGATTTCCAATGTTGTTACCTTTTATCAAATAACTGAATAATGAGTAAAGTCCAATATCCTAAATTCACACTGGGTCAAAAGCTCACTGACGAACAAATTGCATTCTTTGATAAAAACGGATTTATCCATTTTCAAGGTGTCGCAAGCCCGGAAGAGGTTCGCGCTATCCTTAAATCCACTGAAGACTTACAGGAAAAGTGGATCCGCGAGGATGTCAAGGTGATCAATGGTGTACCGGTAAAATATGGTGTCGATGAAAACGGGAAAACTATTGTCCACCGTTTCCCATTTACTTCCCAGTTCAGTGAGCCGGTTCATAATTTTGTGAACAGTGACCGGGTGAAATGCCTGACCATTCTTCTTCCTGAAGGGGCGCGAATCGCAGAGAATGAAAAGGACGGGGTTGTTTTCAATCACTATGTAAATACACCGAACAGTAATTTTCGCCAGATGGGTTGGCATACCGACAGCATGCGTGATATCTTTTATGGAAAGAAGGTATTGCCAATGCTCAATGTAGGCCTGTATTTTGACGACTCTTCAGCTGATAAAGGAGGATTGCGGATCATTCCCGGTACACACAAGCAAAATATGTTCAGCATGTTGTTCAAGAAAGCATACTTCCTGAACAACGATGAAGACAAGCATGAAATGCTTGTCGATGCAAAAGCCGGAGACATGGTAGTACATGATGGGCGAATCTGGCATCGTGTTGCAATGTCACCAAATTTGGGAGCTCCGAGTCGCAGAAGAGTGATGTATACTCCGGTTATTTTGGGAAAATACATGCCCAAAAGCGATGATAGTACCACTCCCTTTTATCACCACTTCCAGAAAATGGTTCGCTAACCAGAAATCATCTACTTCCGGATGGAATCAGACTTAGCCTGATTCCATTTTTCATTTTATTCTGATAAATATTCTGTCATGGCTTATGCACTCATTACCGGTGCCAGTAAAGGAATCGGCAAAGCAATCGCAAGCAGGCTGGCAGAACGTGGATATGACCTTTTTCTGATAGCACGTTCCGAAAACCTGTTGGCAGAACTTTCGAAAGATCTTCAGCAGAAAAATAAGATAAAAGTGACTGTCCTGGGAATCGACCTGAGTACAGATGCTGCGATAGATCTGATTGCAAGAAAAATTGAATCCGAACAAATGCAAATACAGATTCTTGTGAACAACGCAGGGTATGGTTTGTGGGGCCGCTTTGACACGTTATCATTGTCAGAGCAGGAGGCCATGTTGCGGATCAATACTTTGACAATGGTTCGCCTTACTTATCTTGTCTTGCCTTACCTGAAAAAACAACCCTCCTCTTATATCCTGAATGTTGCAAGCACAGCCGCTTACCAGGCCGTACCGACCCTGGCTGTTTATGCAGCGAGCAAAGCTTTTGTTCTCAATTTTACACGTGGCCTGAGGTATGAATTAAAAAATTCGGGGGTATCCGTTACCTGTCTGAGCCCGGGTCCGACAGAAACTAATTTTATGAATGCCGCAGGTATGCATTCACAGAAAATGATCAGGAGAGCAAAAAAATTCAACATGCAGGCTGAGGAAGTTGCCGCTTTTGCCCTGAAAGGTATGTTTGCCGGTAAGAAGGAAATTATACCGGGTTTTATCAATCGGGTGAGCGCATGGATGACAGCTCTCACACCGAAATCGCTGACGGAAAAAATTGCTGCAGGATTATACGAATAAATTTTATGTTAACGATCGAATGTATCCATTCCTGGATGCGGGCTTTGAGCAGACCCGTTTATCTTGAGTAGTCGGCCTGGAAGACTCCCGTTTCATTTTTTCCCGTAATGCTTTTTCCAATATTTACAAAAATCCTTCAGTCCGCATTCCGTGCAATGCGGGTTTCTGGCTGTGCAGGTGTAACGGCCATGGAGGATTAGCCAATGATGGGCACGAGCAATCCGATCTTCCGGTATATATTTTACCAGTTGCTTTTCAGTCTGCAGCGGATTTTTTGCACCTGTGCTGAGTCCGATGCGGGCAGAAACCCTGAAGACATGTGTATCCACAGCCATTGCCGGCATATTGTAAACCACGGAAGCGATCACATTCGCTGTTTTCCGTCCCACACCGGGTAATTGCTGAAGGAGTTTGATCTCTGACGGGACAATGCCATGGAATTCACCAATGAGTTTCCTGGCCATTCCGACAAGGTGCTTTGATTTATTGTTTGGATAACTGATGCTTTTGATATACGGAAAAACTTCCTCCGGAGAACTTGCAGCCATTACCTCCGGAGTAGGAAATGCAGCAAACAATCCGGGAGTAGTGAGATTTACACGCTTGTCAGTACACTGTGCAGACAAGATCACTGAAACCAGTAATTCGTAAGGATTGGTGTATTCAAGCTCCGTTTCAGCAACCGGCCGCTCCGTTTCAAAATAATGGAGAACTTTTTCGAACCGTTCTTTTTTTGTCATTCCTGCAAAGATAAAAAGTCGCAGTCATTCACCATGCTGAATAAATTATTCACCCATGAACCGGTGATTTCCATCTAATTTTTTTGATTTCATTGCAGGCCTGTAGTAGTTTGGATCCATATTCAAAAACAATTTGCCTATGGGTAATTAAAAAACAAAAAGGTTAGAGAGAACAAATAAAAAACAGCGGAAGAAGCCTTCCGCTGTTTTTTTTATTACCTCAAATTCAGGCGTGAGAAAGGATATTCTGTATGCTTTTTTCTGAAGGCGAAGGGCCGGCAGAATCAAGTAGTTCCAGCATTGAGGTTATTTCCCGGTATTCTCCTGCAATAACCGGATCACCATCAACTGCACGCTGAATGCGATCACTATCCAGCAATTTGGTTTCATTGTATGCGTAAAGAAGAAGATCTTTCTGAGTAGTTGTTTTATTCATTCAAATAGTTTTAGGATGTGAATTTATAAACCACTAACGATGTCGGGGTTGGAAATATTTTGAGGAAATGAATAAATCATTCCCTCAAATTAATATCCTGTTTTTGAACCATTTCCCGCATCTTTAAAATTGCGTAATGCATTCTTCCCAATGCAGTATTAATATTGATATTCAGCATTTTAGAGATTTCCTTAAAGGATAAACCCGCATAATGGCGTAAAATAACGACCTCCCTTTGCTCGAAAGGCAACTGATCAAGTAAAGCCCTGACCTGGGAAATTTTCTCATCATAGATCATTTGTTCGGCTGCATTACGGCTTTTCTGGGGAATAAAATCAAAGACAGAGTAGTCTTCAGTGTCATGCTGCAAAGGCATAAGCTTGTCCTTCCTGAAATGGTCGATGACAAGGTTATGAGCAATCCTGAGAGCCCAGGGTAAAAATTTTCCCTGTTCACTGTAGTGCTTATTTTTCAGACTCGTTAAAATTTTGATGAAGGTATCCTGGAACAAGTCTTCAGCAAGTTCTGTGTTACGGACAAGAAAATAAATTGTGGAATAAATTCGCTGCTTATAGCGGGAAACGAGTTCTGAGATTGCGAGTTGATCGCCTTTTTGATAAAGATGCACAAGATCTTTATCATCCATCAGATGAAGGTGAGCCATAGTTGTTTTCTGCTTTAATTGAGTGAGTAAATAAATTAAAGTAGAATTTTCGCTATGCTATTCCTCCGTTTAGGTATTCGTTAGAATTATAAGATTCCCTTACCTGAAAAAATCAGATGGTCAATATTGATTAGATCAAATATAACACATGAATTGAATGAATTCAAATAAATCTTCCAAAAAATCTAACAATTTATCAAAAAAGGTGAATTTTAACTAAAAAGGAAGAAAAAATCATTTTTTTCTGTTCGTGCAGCAGGTGATGTTATTGCAAATTCAACTGATACGAATTTATACTTCAAAACCAATTCTGGTGCTCAGGACTGAAAACCTGAAAACCCTAAAGTTTAGCATCCAAATGAACGATTTGAAACATTTGCCGAACAGGATACATCCAGCGAAACTCCAGCACTCCTATTTGCTATCTTCGCAGTTCAGAAAAATTTATGGCAGGAGTAGAAAATCTGGATCCGAAGCAATTCATCATTATTAAAGGTGCAAGGGTTCACAATCTGAAGAATATAGATGTGGCAATTCCACGAAACAAATTCGTGGTCATTACCGGATTGTCAGGTTCCGGGAAATCCTCCCTTGCATTTGACACCTTGTACGCTGAAGGACAACGCAGGTATGTGGAAAGCCTGAGTTCCTATGCACGGCAATTTATCGGGAGGATGGACAAACCGGATGTGGATTACATCAAAGGCATCTCCCCTGCTGTAGCCATTGAACAAAAAGTGAATTCCAGGAATCCGAGATCAACAGTCGGCACATCCACAGAAATATACGACTACCTGAAACTGCTTTTTGCACGCATCGGCCAAACGATTTCCCCTGTTTCGGGCAATCTGGTACAACGCCACAGTGTCGATGATGTTGTTACTACCCTGCAGACTTTTGAAACAGGAACAAAGGTTCAGTTGTATGCCCCGCTGTTTCTGCACCCCGGCCGTTCCCTTACTGAGGAATTAAGCATATTACTTCAAAAAGGTTTTATCCGGATCCGTGTAGCGGAGGCAGTCTACAAAATCGAAGATTTACTGAATAAAGACAATACCGCATTGCTGTTGAAAGTCAGCGATTCACTCGGTCCCGGATTAAACGTACCGAAGAATCAGAAGAAAAAAAAATCAGGCACTGCGGAAGCTGCGGCTCAACTACCCCGGCAACAAACACTCCTTCAGATTGTCGTAGATCGATTTTCCATCAATTCTGAAGATGAAGGAAATATTTCCAGGATCTCCGACTCAGTTCAAACTGCTTTTTTTGAAGGGCAGGGAGATTGTATGACCGAAGTTCAAACGGCAACAGGCAACCGGCTCCTCTCCTTCTCCAACCGGTTTGAGCTTGACGGTATCAGCTTTGAAGAACCCAGTACTCAGTTGTTCAGTTTTAATAATCCATACGGCGCCTGCAAACGTTGTGAAGGATTTGGCTCCATCATCGGGATTGACGATGACCTGGTGATGCCGGATAAAAGTTTATCCGTTTTCGAAGGTGCCATTGTGTGTTGGAGGGGAGAAAAAATGAAGGAATGGAACGACCACCTAGTCCGCAATTCCTATAAGTTCGATTTCCCGATTCATCGTCCTGTCTTTGAACTCAGCACCGATCAACGTCGGTTATTATGGACAGGCAATGAATATTTCCAGGGATTGAATTCTTTCTTTCAATGGGTAGAATCACAAGCATATAAAATCCAGTACCGGGTAATGCTTTCGCGATACAGGGGGCGAACGATTTGTCCGGAATGCCGCGGAACACGACTGCGCATCGATGCTTCATACGTAAAGGTTGCCGGAAAGTCAATCACCGATGTGGTCCTGATGCCTGTGCAGCAAAGTCTTCGGTTTTTCAGGG
>DAORHY010000062.1:0-13472 GCA_035438225.1 Bacteroidia bacterium | reverse complement strand
ATAAATACATTGCAATAGAGTATCGGCATACAACCGGACCGAAGGAGAAAAGAAAAGCAAAGCGTACAAAATGACATTCACGATTCCCACCGGGAAACACCAGACGGAATGCTTCACTGTTAGCCATACACCGATAATGCCGGTGGTCATGGCTGCAATTTCCAGGACTGAAGTTTCCTGGCCAAGAATTAAGATTGGATTGGGATTCAACTGTGCAAAGATCAGAAACCGGAACGTCTTTTGACTCGATTTGGATTAAATTAAGCCCTTCGAACTTAGTGGAATAGCCAGGAAATATGAAACAAGCGCAATATTAACCCATTGGCGTCATCGAAACGTCAGGAAATAACGAAAGTACTTGTATTTTAATAATATTCTTCAATACATTTGTAGTGTACTTTGGGGGGGGTATATTATTCAGAAGTGAATAATCTTTTACTTATCGGGGGTTTTAACTATGGCATTACTTAGCAAATTCATCGATTCCCTGAATGTCCAATTGTACAGGACAGCATTCAGGGAAGTTGTTCATCCGGTCAAACTGAACGGTAGCTTCGACAAACACAATGTGATCATCCACCTGAACCAGGGTAACTTGCTGGTGGGGGAGGAGGAAGACGTCATGCCTCAGGATAGTTTTTATTTTTTTCCTGCAGGACAACCTATTTATGTAAAACACGGTTTGGGAAATCATCACGATTTAGGATCGGAAGGATTTGCAGATGATGAGCATCGTGCCCGCTTCCTCAGGACGATCAGCGGTTTGCAGGATTTCAGCAGGATGAAGGAAGTCTTTACGATTCTTGCTTTCGATGTGACCTTGTACGATGCCATCCCATTTTTTGAAATACTTGGAATGCCTCCGTTTGCTTTGACGAAAGATGAGGAATTCGGTTTTCTGGTCAAGCATATTGCACTTGAAAATGAGCAAAACAAACTCGGTCGTGAAAAACTCATCCGGAATTACATGGAGGAAATCATGATCCACATGTGCCGTTACATTGAATCACAGGAAAAATTTACAAAGTATACCGATAAACTGGAATTCCTGTCAGACCGCAGACTCGTTGACATTGTAAAATACATACAGGAAAATCTTGAAAAAGATTTGTCGAACAAGACCATTGCCAACATTGCCTATGTTTCTGAGGATTATGTGGGACAATTTTTCAAATCGCTGACCGGAAAAAATCTCCAGGATTATATCGAAAATCAGCGCCTTGACCGTGCAATGTTTTTATTGCGAACGCAGCCCGACAACATCCAGGAAATTGCTCATCGCGTAGGATTTAAGGATCCCGCATATTTCAGCCGGCGGTTCAAGATGAAATTCGGTTCGAATGCAAATGCAGTGAGGCAGCATAAGAATCAACTGGTCTGATCCGGAAAATAGAACATCGACTGTGATCCAGGATAATTCAGAGGTACACTTTATTCAAAGACGGTTGCGTGAACGGCGGCTGTCATTTCTCCTACCAGGGCAGGATTCTTTTCAATAGCATTTCCGATCACGACAATGTCAGCACCGGAATGACAAATGTCAACGGCTTTTTCCGGGGTGCGTATTCCTCCGCCTACAATTAAAGGGGTGTTTACTGAGGCTTTCACAGCTGAAATCATTGACGAACGTACCGGAAAACGCGCTCCGCTTCCGGCATCCAGATACATCAATTTTAATCCGAGCATTTCACCTGCCATTGCTGTGCAGACTGCGATGTCGTCTTTGTCATGCGGAATCGGCAAGGTGTTGCTCATGTAGCTTACGGATGTTGGCGTGCCGCTGTCAATGAGCATGTAGCCTGTCGGAAGAATTTCCATTCCGCTTTGTCTAAGCATGGGTGCGGAAATAACATGTCGGCCAATCAGCATATCCGGGTTTCTGCCACTGATGAGTGAAAGAAAAAGAATTGCGTCTGCCTTATCCGAAATCTGCAAAATATTACCGGGGAACAAAAGGACAGGGATGTTGCAGTTTTGCTTGAGAACGGAAACGCAGGCATCCAGATCACCGTGGGTGAGAATGCTGCTGCCAACAAAAAAATAATCTACTGCTGCATCCAAAGCCTCAAGTGCCAGTTTCTCGCAACTTGCAAGTGGTGTTTTATCCGGATCCACCAGAATAGCCAGTGATTTTCGGTGATTCGATTTTGCAAAGTTGATACGATCAAATAGTGTAGACATATACTTCTCTCGTTTACGAAGATACGATAATCCTGAATTCCGTTGCTTTCATCAGGAACCAATCGCCCAGGCCAACATTCGTTCTTCTAATTTTTCATGATGAATAGGAAATGTTCTGTCAAAATCTTCTTTGTGAAACCGTGCCGGGACAGTTCCTTTGATTGTGTAATTAAAAAGTCCGACATCCATGTGTTTACGAAAATCAACATCTCCTTTCCCATATATTTTATACAATACTTCTTTCGCTCCCCAAATTACATGCAGATGTTCGTTTTTATTTTCCGAAGGAACGCCGCTTGCTTCTTTTTCATTCACAAATTTGTGTGCGATCTTCTGAATGCCCGGACGAATTGTTTCAAGATCAATTCCGGCATATTTCAATGGAGAAAGCAGAATGGCAACATATTCACGGGTGTGTGATATGGAAATAGACAAACTATTACTGAGGGTTGGTTTTCCTCTGTCATCGTAATTTATCGAAAGCGGAGAGAAGTGATACAGTTGGTTCACAAGCACTCTGACAGTAAGGTATTCCCGTTTACGGTTTTCGCTTTTAAAATCCTGCATTATGGAATATTCTGTATTTGTAAGCCTGGCCTGGCTGAGCAAAGCATCCAATGGCTCAAGACTATGCCAAATGCCCAAAACATGATCTTTTCCTTCCTTTTTTAAAACAATCGGCATACAAGCTTGTTGACTGAAATAAGAAGCTAAAAATACGAAGGATTATGCGGTATTTCCGTCATTTTCTTTGCAATTCAAGCCCTTTGCTTATCTTTGCAGCCTGAAATTCAATACTATCCAAAAAAAACTATTAATTTACCATGGCAAACACCACATCCGTAGACAAATTCGTGAAATACAAAGTAAAAGACATCTCCCTGGCCGAATGGGGTCGCAAAGAAATCAAACTTGCAGAAGCTGAAATGCCGGGTTTGATGTCGCTCCGTGAGGAATATGGCCAGCAAAAGCCTTTGAAGGGAGCGCGCATTGCCGGTTGCCTTCACATGACAATCCAGACTGCGGTTCTGATCGAAACCCTGGTTGAACTGGGTGCTGAAGTGACTTGGTCTTCCTGCAACATTTTCTCCACTCAGGATCATGCTGCTGCTGCCATCGCCGCTGCCGGTATTTCTGTGTATGCGTGGAAAGGGATGAATGCTGAAGAATTCGACTGGTGTATCGAGCAAACACTCTTTTTCGGAGAAGACCGCAAGCCCCTCAACATGATCCTCGATGACGGTGGCGACCTTACCAATATGGTGCTGGATAAATATCCTGAACTTGTGCAAGGCATCAAAGGACTGTCAGAAGAAACCACAACCGGAGTTCACCGGTTGCACGAGCGTGTTAAAAACGGAACACTTCCGATTCCAGCTATCAATATTAACGACTCTGTTACCAAATCCAAATTCGACAACAAATACGGTTGCCGCGAATCACTCGTGGATGCAATCAGACGTGCAACTGATCTTATGATGGCTGGTAAAATTGCCGTCGTTGCCGGTTTCGGTGATGTGGGTAAAGGGTCTGCTGAATCTCTGAAAGATTCTAAAGTTCGTGTTATCGTTACTGAAATTGATCCGATCTGCGCATTGCAGGCAGCAATGGAAGGGTACGAAGTAAAGAAGATGGACGATGCAGTGAAAGAAGCAGACATCATCGTGACTGCTACCGGTAACTACAATATCATCAAAGACCGTCACTTTAAGGCTATGAAGCACAATGCCATTGTTTGCAACATCGGCCATTTTGATAATGAAATTGATATGGCCTGGTTGAACAAAAATTATGGTTCAACAAAGGACACCATTAAACCGCAGGTTGATAAATACACACTCGATGGCAAAGACATTATCGTTCTTGCGGAAGGCCGGCTGGTGAACCTGGGTTGTGCAATGGGTCATCCTTCTTTCGTAATGTCAAACTCCTTCACCAACCAGACAATGGCGCAGCTTGAGTTGTGGCAGAACCACAGCAAATACGAAAACCAGGTCTACACACTTCCGAAACACCTGGATGAAAAAGTAGCCCGCCTGCACCTGAAAAAAATCGGTGTTGAAATCGATGAGCTTACGGATGAGCAGGCAAAATACATCGGCGTTCAAAAGAGCGGTCCGTTCAAATCTGAACATTACCGTTACTAAGAATATAGATTGCTTTTTGAAAAGAGGCGCCAGGGTTTGATCCCGGCGCCTCTTTTTTTTAGCTCATCCGGTTAAATTTCCCATAGGTTTTTTGAAACTCTCGAACCTTCTGTGATACTCTGTGTGTACACTGTGCACCTCTGTGTCTAAAATAATCTGGCTTTTAAAAACCTGCTCCGAATTAAATAAGCTTAAACTTATTAAATGAATTTCTTTTTTAACCACAGAGTCACACAGTGTACACACGGAGGGGCACAGAGAGGGTTGGGGCAAAAAAATCTAATTTGATTTTGATGGGAATTCAGAATCAATAACTGGCCAGGCTGAGCGGAGCTTTTTGGGCGTCTTCGGGGACGTCGCCGGAGAGTGCATTTAGAAAAGTAACAATGAGCCGGATTTGCTCATCATCAAGATCTTTGTCGAGTTGAGTTTTCGCCATGATCTTTACAGCAGTACTCAGATATTCCACGCTGCCATCATGGAAGTAAGGATACGTGCGGCCGATATTTCTCAGTCCTGCAACTTTGAATTTATCTTTGTCCTTCAGATTACCTGTTCTGTTTTTCAAGCCTTCGTCTTTGTGTGAACTCCCCGTGAGCGGATGATAGTCATGTGCTTCACCGAATTTCCGTACCATGGTCCCTCCAAGTGCTGAACCGGAATGGCAATCGGTACAGCCGGTCTGAATAAAAAGCTTCAGGCCGGCACGCGCCTCGTAAGAGATGGCGAAAGCATTTCCTTCCAGAAATTTATCAAAACCGGAAGGTGTGATGAGTGTTCGCTCGAATGCAACGATGGATTTTTCCAGATTGTTCAGTGTGAGCGGTGTGTCCTGTAATGGAAATGCTTCAGCGAATAACTTTTGATATTCCGGGATTTCCTCTATTTTTTTGGAAAGAATATCGGCATGCGGAATCGCGAGTTCATCATCATTTCCTGTCGCTTCAAATGACCCATCCCACGAAGAGACATTGTTGATTATCGCGTTCAAGACCGTTGGCACATTCCGGGCTATCTCCGCTTCCGAATGGGATGCAATGGTAGCTTTGTTATCGACCCCGGAAGTGGAGAGGTTGTGACAAGAATTACAACTGTACGTTCCATACTTCGAGAGTCGGGGATCGTAGTACAGTATTTTTCCCAGGTGAATCTGCTGAGCAATCTCCGAACGGTCGTACTGGTATTGGTGCAGAGGCAAAGGCTGAAAATATTTATTTGCTTCTGCGATTAATTCATCGTTCGCTTTTCTGTCCAGTTCATTGTAATCAATTTCAGGAGGCGCATCCTGGCAACCGGAAACGAGAATGAAGGCAAACAGGAGAGCAACTATTTTTTTCATGGAATCGAAAATCTATCAAATTTACCTGAATTGAATTTCCTGATGAATGACAGCTGTCATGATTAAAGACGATAAGTAATCAGAAGAAAAAGAAACTCCGGACTCAACCTCAAATTCAATGTATGTTTTACGCTTTCGTTGAGGAAGGGTTGCATTTATCGTGCAACCGGGCAGTCTTCATCAAGCTGTTGGGCAAGGAATGAAGGGGATGAACAACGAAATGTTTCGATTCCGGACAACGCGGAATACATTGTGTAGTGTCCGCTATCCATTTTGCACTTGAGTTTTGTATCGGAGAAAATTCCCTGCAGGCTCAACAGGCGAAAATTTGCAAGCGGGAAAAACAAAAAAGGGATCACAGCAAATGATCCCTTTTTTGAATAAATTAACGAATTGGGTTAATAAGTTGCAGCCAGTGCAACAGCTGCGCCGGCATTTACATTCCCGTATCCACGGCTGGAATTCGGGTTTGGATAATACTGTGAAGTTTGTTGCATTGCGGTGATAATCTGTGTACGGGTCAGCATTGGATTCACAGACCAAATCAAACCGGCAATGCCCGCCGTAATCGCAGTTGCGCAGGAGGATCCGCCGATATAAGTGGGGTTAAAGCCGCTTGGAGCAAGTGATAAAGAAGACCTGTTCGTATTGGCATTGCGTTCCATGGGAATAGTGAAATCGACCTGGCTTCCGTCATGGCAGTCGCTGCAGGTCGAGCTGCTTTCATTCACACCGGTCACTGCCTGGCACTGGCTGAGGGCTGCCGGGTAGATAACACCCCACCAGCTTGTCCATGAAAAAGAAGTACCGGTAGCTGCAAAAATTAATTTGCCTTTGTTGTAGGCATAGGTGACTCCGTCCTTCAGTGTTCCACTGGAAAAAGGCGTTCCAACAGACATGCTGATGATTTTGATGTCAGTGAGGTCTCCCATTTTTTTCAATGCATTTTTTACACCCGTTAATTCTGAGGAGGCATCCAGTACCACATCAGCGCATCCGCGGATGAAGTGAAGGCTGGATTTATACGACACCCCTGTTGTGGCATTTTGTGCATTGCGCGGACCGGCGGCTAATCCCGTCATCGATGTTCCGTGTGTACAGGAAGTATAGGCGGAGGTGCCGTATGTATAATCTGTGGTGATGTTGCGTCCGACATTGCTCATTCCATCATTAAACTGACTTCCCAGCAAGGATTGGCTTGAACTGATGCCGGCATCGATGACTCCGATACGGATTCCCTGGCCTTCAGCACTTGCCCAGGCTGCAGGAATGTTTACGTTGTTGTAGTTCCAGGGTAGTTTGCAGCCCGGTGTGATCGTTGTGTAGTCGGCGGCATTTAACGCCTGCGATGAGCCGCTGCAGCCTGAAGAAGAACGATTGTCCCACGCTGCCGGCCAATATCCGTAAGGTTCAAGGTACCTTACATTTTTCAGGTTGTAAAGTTGCGTGAGAACTTCTTTGTCCTTAATGCGAAGAATAAGAATGGGAAGGACTGTGTCATCTTCGATCAGAATATCATTCAGGGTAACTGTTTGCCCGTTTTTATTGAGGCCTTCCAGCACCAGATTCAACAATGCATCGTGAACCGATCTCCATTCTTTGCTTTGAAGATTGATCTGGTGAATGATGGGATCGATGTTTTCGATGTGAGCAGGTTTGTATCCCAATGCAACCTCGAATGTCTGATTTGCGGCACTCCAGAGTGTGCGCATATCCGTCCATTCCCAATGAAAATCGTGGCGTTCAGCCTGCAAAGCAACAACCCGGTTGTCGAGCTCTGAGCGATTGTACATCGCTTCAGTTGGCACTGAAACAGGATTTTGTTTTTGAACCAGAACAGATTCATTTGCTGTGGTCGGAGTTGCCTGGTTATCATCAAGACGGTTACAGCCCGCAAAAATCACCAGGAACAAGAGTCCAAGAGTACGGATAAAGTTTTTCATGTGTTTTTGTTTTCGTTTAGAGAGAAGTAGTGATAGCAAATGTAAATATATCCCTGAGAAATCATAATCTTTATAAGCGGGAAAAACAATGAATATCCTGAGGAAACCCTTCAGGAATGGGGTTTTTAAGGGATGAATAGTTTAAAAAATTCAGTAAAATCCGGGGTCACTGAATCGCGGATATTTTATGTATTTTAGGACTTAATATTTCATTTATATATTGCCGGTAAACAAAAGACTTGTTCTCTTGTTTTGCATTTGTCGAAACTATCCTGAAGCCTGATCTGTTGCTTCAGGAATTCTTAAATTTTACCTTAAAGAAAATCATATATGGGAAAAGGCAGACTAGAAGCATTCAGTGATGGTGTGTTGGCCATCATCATTACCATTATGGTGTTGGAAATAAAGGTTCCGCATGGAACAGAGTGGTCCGCTTTGTTTGAGCTGGCTCCGGTTTTTATCAGTTACATTTTTAGTTTCGTATACATCGGAATTTATTGGGGAAATCATCATCACCTGATGCATACCGCGAAACATGTAAATGGCAAAATCATTCTCGCGAATCTTCATCTTTTGTTTTGGTTGTCACTGATCCCGTTCACAACAGGCTGGATGGGGGAGAATCATTTTGAGGCGAATCCAACGGCATTGTATTCGGCCAATCTGTTATTATCCGGTTTTGCCTATTTTATTTTGCAAAAAGTAATCGAGAAAAGTGTGCATGCGGATGGCAGCCTCAATGTTGCCTTTCAAAAACATTCTCGAAAAGGAATCATCTCACCAATAGCGTATGCGGCAGCCATTCCGATGGCTTATGTACATCCTGCAATTTCCGGAGCTTTGTTTTTCTGCATCTCGATACTCTGGCTGATTCCGGATAAGGAAATTGAAAAGGCTGTGAGCTGATCATTACCTCTGAAAAAGAAAAAAGGACAATCGCCTGAGGCCATTGTCCTTTTTTTTATTGCGGAGAGATACGGTTAAACGGATTCCGCGAGGATGACGATTTTGTTTTTCAGATTTTCAACCACACCGCCTTTTACATCAAAGCTTTTTACACCTTCTTTGTCTTTGATCTTTACTTTTCCATTGAGAAGCGTAGAGATCACGGCTGCGTGATTGTTCAGCATTTCAAATCGTCCTTTCGCTCCCGGAACGGAAACGGAAGTGACATCGCCACTGTAAACTTTTTTATCCGGGGTGATTATTTCGAGTTGCATTTGATTTCGTTATAAATAGTGTACTGGAAGGGAAATAGAATTGCTGATTTTAGATTGTTGATTTTAGATTTTGGTCTCGTCATTTTGGAAACTGGTTCCCAACAACCAACAACCAATCACCACCAACCAATTATCTCGATTCTGCAAGGATCTTTTTGCCCTTCGCAATTGCATCATCGATTGTACCAACGAGATTAAAAGCTACTTCCGGATATTCATCCACTTCACCATTCATGATCATGTTGAATCCTTTGATGGTTTCTTCGAGCGGTACAATCACACCTTTCAATCCGGTAAACTGTTCAGCGACATTGAATGGCTGGGAAAGGAAACGCTGTACCCTGCGTGCGCGGTGAACAATCAGTTTGTCTTCATCACTCAATTCATCCATACCCAGGATGGCGATGATATCCTGGAGTTCTTTGTAGCGCTGGAGGATGTTTTTTACACGTTGTGCAGTGTTGTAATGTTCTTCACCGACGACCAGCGGGGTAAGGATACGTGAAGTGGAATCCAGCGGATCAACAGCCGGGTAAATTCCCAACTCGGAAATTTTACGGTTCAATACTGTTGTCGCGTCAAGGTGAGCGAAAGTTGTCGCTGGAGCCGGGTCAGTCAAGTCATCCGCAGGTACGTAAACCGCCTGTACAGATGTGATCGAACCACGTTTTGTAGAAGTGATACGTTCCTGCATCAATCCCATTTCAGTAGCAAGTGTCGGCTGGTAACCTACGGCTGATGGCATACGGCCAAGCAGCGCGGATACTTCAGATCCTGCCTGTGTGAAACGGAAGATGTTGTCGATAAAGAAGAGGATATCACGACCGCCGGATTTTTCATCTCCGTCACGGAAATATTCAGCGACTGTAAGTCCTGAAAGTGCGACACGGGCACGTGCTCCCGGGGGTTCGTTCATTTGTCCGAAAACAAGTGTCGCCTGGGATTTGGCCAATTCAGTCATGTCCACTTTCCCGAGATCCCATCCGCCTTTTTCCATGCTGTGTTTGAATTCGTCACCGTAACGGATAACGTTGGATTCAATCATTTCACGCAGCAGGTCATTTCCTTCACGTGTACGCTCACCAACTCCCGCGAAAACGGAAAGACCGGAATAGGATTTTGCGATGTTGTTGATCAATTCCATGATCAATACTGTTTTTCCCACACCCGCACCTCCGAACAGACCGATTTTACCACCTTTTGCATAGGGTTCGATCAGGTCGATTACTTTGATACCGGTAAGCAGGATTTCGGATTCCGTTGACAGGTTTTCGAATTTCGGTGCCTGGCGGTGAATCGGAACACTTTTTTCTTTGGATACTTTACCAATTCCGTCAATGGCATCGCCAACAACATTGAACAAACGGCCTTTGATGGCGTCACTTGCCGGCATCTGGATAGGTGCACCAACGGCACGCACTATTGTGCCGCGTGTAAGTCCATCGGTGGAGTCCATTGCAATTGCACGCACAGTGTCTTCTCCAATGTGTTGCTGACACTCGAGCACCAGTACACCACCACCCGGACGGTCAATTTCCAATGCATCCAGAATGTTTGGAAGAGCAGTGTCTGCTGCATCAAAACTTACGTCGACAACGGGCCCGATGATCTGGGTAATTTTTCCAATATTCGCCATGATAAAGTATGTAGATTTAATGTTTTTAATTTCCGAGCGCGAAAGTACTGCTTTTTTTGAAAAACAGGGAGGGTGTTGGTAAATTCCTGCTCTGATTTCAGCTTTCTGAATGAAAATAAGTAGCTGAAAACAAGTATTTTGTGTATAATTTCAGGCTTTGGGACGGAAATGTCGATTTGTCCGTTACAACTACTTTCACCTTTAAATACCGGTAATTGGAATGTTGACTATCTGTTGGGTACAGGGTAGAAAGCATACCCCTTGAATTTTACATTTGTGAGATGATAACGATTGAGGAACTGTATTCACTGTATGTAAAGCATCCGCAGATCAGTACCGACAGCAGGTCCATTCTTCCCGGTTCTTTATTTTTTGCATTGAAGGGGCCTAGTTTTGATGGAAACTCATTTGCAGAGCAGGCGCTTGTGATGGGTGCTGCCTATGCGGTGGTGGATAATCCTGCATTTCAAATTAATGAACGATGTCTTCTGGTGGAAGACAGCCTTCTTGCTCTTCAGCAATTGGCAAATCACCATCGCCACAATTTGAAAATTCCGGTGCTGGCCATTACCGGTTCCAATGGAAAGACCACAACGAAAGAGTTGGTTCGTGCAGTGCTGTCAAAAAGGTACAAAACGCTTGCAACAAAGGGCAATCTGAATAATCACATTGGCATTCCGCTGACACTTTTATCCATCACGGATGAGATAGAATTTGCAGTGATTGAGATGGGTGCAAATCACCGGCAGGAAATAGAAATGTACTGTAAAATTGCAGAGCCGCATTATGGGTTGATAACCAATGTGGGCAAAGCTCACCTCGAAGGTTTTGGCGGTTTCCAGGGTGTAAAACAAGGCAAAGGTGAATTGTATGCCTGGATTGCCTCCCATGCGAAGACGATTTTCCTGAATGGCGATAACCCGCATCTGGTGGAGATGGCGAAAGAAAATAAAGTCCAGTACGTCGTGTTGTACGGAACACAGGAACACTACGATTGCCATGGTGACCTCGTCACTGATTCCCCCGTGCTCGAAGTAAAGTGGAAGCAGGGCGATGCTTCCGGTCATATTCAATCCCAGATGATCGGTGCATATAATTTTGAAAATATTTTATCGGCAGTATGCATCGGAAATTACTTTGGTGTACAGGCCGGGGATATTGATGATGCAATTGCGGCTTATGTTCCCGACAACAGCCGTTCCCAGGTTGTGAAGAAAGGGAGCAATACGGTCATCCTGGATGCTTACAATGCGAACCCCACGAGCATGGAAGCTGCGCTCAGAAATTTCGCCGCTCTTCCATCAACACATAAAGTCATCTGTATTGGCGATATGGCAGAATTAGGAGAAGAAAGCGACAGCGAACACGGCCGGATTGTGGAAATGCTCAAGTCAATTCCGGCCGAACAGGTAATCCTGGTCGGGAAAAATTTCGGAATATATTCAGGGCAAATAAAATGTGTTCACTTTGAAACTTCCGAATCAGCAGCAGCCTGGGTGAAAGAGCACCCCTTTTCCAACAAAAAAATTCTGATCAAAGGTTCCAGGAGCACACGCATGGAGAAAATTCTGGAGTCCATCTGAATGCGAAGAGTACAGGATCAGGTCTTACTGAAAATACGGTTGAAGAAACCTTTTTTTCGTTGCTCTTCATCGTAGTATCCGTATCCGTGGTACCCGTAACTGTACCCATAACCGTACCCGTAACGATGGTTGGTTCCGGCATCATTCAGAAGCACACAAAGGTTTTTAATTTTTCCCTGAGTATAATATTCGTTGATGGTCTTCATGTATTCTTTCTTCGAATAATTTTCGCGAAGAATAAAGATGTTGATATCCGCAAGGTTCATCAGCATCATGGCATCGCTCACGATTCCCACCGGAGGCGTGTCAATGATGATGTAATCATACTTCTCACGCAATTCGTCAAGCAATTTATGGGTCTCCTTTTTTGCCAGCAATTCTGCCGGATTCGGAGGAACCGGTCCGGAAGGAATAATGTCCAGGTTTTCTATGGATGTATGCTGAATAACTTCTTCCAGTTTCACTTTGCCAATCAGGTAATTGCTCACCCCGATGTCGTTTCGGATACCAAGATCCTGAACGAGCTGCGGTTTACGGAGATCCATACCGATAATGATTACTCTGTGATTCTGGAGGGAAAGGACGGCCGCCAGGTTCAGGCTTGAAAAGGATTTTCCTTCTCCCCCGACAGAGGAGGTAATCAGCACAATCTTGTGTTGGTCAGCAAGGCCGAAAAACATCAGATTGGCGCGGATGGATCGGAAGGCTTCCGTGATGGATGACTTGGGTTTGCTTGAGACGACCAGACGTTCCCCTGTGTTGTGATGGCCCACTACGCCAATCACTGGAATTTTACTCATCTTCTCAATGTCTTCTTTGTTGCTGATTGTGTTTTTAATATATCCCTGGAGGATGATCAGGATAATGGGCACTATCAATGCAAGCATCAGTGTAATGATCAGCACCGCCTTCGTATTCGGTATCACCGGAATATCATTGATACTTGCTGCATCGAGCACTTTATTGTCCGAAACGGCAGTGGCTTTGGCTATTCCGGTCTCTGCTTTCTTTTGGAGAAGGTAGAGGTAAATATTTTCATTCACGCTGAAATTCCGCTGAATGCCCAATAGTTCGCGTTCGATGTTGGGGATCTTCCGGATGCTTCCTTCGTACCTGACAAGTTCCGAATTGATACTGGTGAGATTGACCTTTGTGATGTTACGAAGGTTATTGATGTTTTCTACAAGAGCCTTTTTTGTCTGTTCAATCTGCTGGTCGATAATTTTGATTGCCGGTGATTGCCGGTTGCTGCTTCCGTATGCCAGGCTTTTGCGTTTGCTTTGTAGTTCTTTGAGTTTTGTGATCAGGTCGATCAGCAGGGGATCGGGGTTTCCAAGGCTGCTCGGAGCAAGTTCTTCGACGTCTTTGTTATTCGCAACATAAGTGTACAGGTAATCGAGAGACTTTAATTCAATTTCTGCTT
>DAORHY010000061.1:0-14046 GCA_035438225.1 Bacteroidia bacterium | reverse complement strand
GAGATTAAGCATCCTTTTTGACCTTCTGGACAATAGTTTTATCCTTCCCCATTCGTTTGAATTATGCTACTACAATCTGCTTGTTATTCAATCTGGTAAAGTTAATAAAGGTATGTGGGTGTGAAAGGCAAGGGAACGGGTATGGCTGCGTTCAAACAGGTGTTCCATGAAACTGTGTTTTCTGGGCAACATGACCAGCATGTCCGTTTCATGTTTCGAGATAAAGTCATTGATCCCTTCACTCACATCAATCATGTCAAGGAAATGATACTGATGGGATGAATTGAGAAAACTTCTCTCCAGAATATCCATGATGGATTCTCTTTTGTGCATGTTGTCTTTTGACAATATGGTCACAATGTCAATTGTGCTTCCGTATAGTTGCGCAATCTGGAAGAGAATTTTAAGGTGCGACTGTGAATGAATGGCGGATCCATCGCTTGCAAACAGAATTTTTTTCGGAAGACGGTATGGAGCATTCTCCGGAATCACAAGGATTGGAGTGGCCGACTGGCTGATCAGGCCGGTTGTGGTACTTCCCAGTAGCTTTTCCCGGATTTTACCGCTGCCCCGCATTCCCATCACAATCAAATCGGCATGAATGAAGTTGGTGTAGTGTTCAATCTCCTGGGTTGTAAATCCGTTTTGTGACGTGCAAACAACAGGCCCGCAATCCGGCCGAAGTCCTTTCAGCCGAAGGGATGCCTGCTTTAACATGGAATCCGAATTCGCTTTTAATTCATCGGGCGTAATGATGATTTCAAGTGGAAGTGTTTTCAGGGGGTTGGGAATGTGGTAAACATTCAGCAGGTGAACGATGGCATTTGCCGCTTTTGCCAAATCCACTGCATACATTGCCGCATTGAATGCACTCTCGGAAAAATCTAATGGTACAAGTATGGTTTTCATAACCCTTGATCTAATGTCGAAAGATAGTAGAATCCTTGTATAAAGTTGAATGACTGACGTCAGTAAATAATTGAACAAGCATCATACTTCTGATTTGATAAGGAATTTTATTCCGCCTGATCGGTATTATCATTAACCCTCAGCGCATCAATTGAATACTTAATTCTGGATTCAGGGTAGGGTAACCGGTGTGATTTCATTATGATTACTTTGATTTAGCATAGGCAAATTAACTGTTTATTCATAACTTTGTTCAATAAATATCTTTCTATGAAACTGATCATTTGCCCTACCGATTTTTCATTGTCAGCCACGAATGCAATCCGTTATGCTGCAGAACTCGCCCTTGAATTTCATTCCAGGATCATCCTGTTGCATACGTATGAAGCGCCCATTATGTATTCTGAAATTCCTCTGACCTCCATTAGTTTTGCTGATGAACAGGTAAAAGGGGCTGTCGGGAAAAAGCTGAATGCGCTTAAAAATAAGTTATCCAAAGAGTTCAAAGGAGTAAGTTTTGAAACAATGATTACGCAGGGACTGGCACACGAGCAGATTGTAGGACTTGCGGATAAGATGGCTGCAGATTTAATTATCCTGGGCACAACAGGGACAAACAAAATGGAACGTTTGCTGATGGGAAGCACAACTGCACGTGTTATCCGGGATGCACATTGTCCCGTACTTTGTGTTCCGAAGAATACCGGATATACAGCCATTAAAAAAATTGTTTTCTCCACCGATCTGCGCGAAGACAACATCCGGTCTGCCATGATGATCACACCCTTTGCTTCGAAATTTAAGGCAGAAATTATTTTTCTCTTCGTTGACGACAAGCACATTTTGCACAGCGATGAAGAAATTGAAAAGATGACGCAAAAGATCCGGAAGCGAGTGAAATATCCCGCCCTTTCCGGCTATGTTGCAAAGAATACCAAAATCACAAAAGGCATTGAATATTTTTTGGAAAAGAAACCGGCTGACTTGCTTGTAATGTTTACTCACCCAAAACATTTTCCTGAATCGTTGTTCAATTCAAGTATGACAAACCTGATGTCTCACCAGACAAAAATTCCTTTGTTGGCACTTAAAATTGATGACAGGCCGATCATGGGTAAATTATAATTTTCAATTTTGTTTTATTGTTAATCCGCCATTTATTTTCTATTTCTTTTTTAAAAAAAAGTTGATAAAATGGTCTATTAAAGTGACACCGGTCATTGATGGATCCGGGGTAGTCGCTTTAACTTTATACTGTTATTTTAATGATAGTTAACAATAAAAAAAACAAAGGCCATGACACTCATAAAAAGAAGTCTCGTTGACATGCCTGCTTACCGTTCTCTGTTGTCAGATTTTTTTGACACTGAAAATTTGGGATTTGATTCGATGATGAGAAAAGACTGGATGCCTCCTGTTAATGTAATTGATAATGAAAAATTTTATCAAATTGAAGTATCGGTTCCGGGATTGAAAAAGGATGATTTTAAAGTAAAAATTGAAGACGGGGTTTTAACTATTTCTTCTGAGAAAAAAGTTGAAAAAGAGGAGAAGGATAAAAATTACACACGCCGGGAATTTAATTATACTTCATTCCTCCGTTCATTTACATTGCCGGAAAATGTTCAGGAAAACGATATCAAAGCTCAGTATGTTGATGGCATACTCCGTCTGAATCTTACAAAGAAAGCGGTACATGTTTCCAAAGCAAAAGAAATTGCAGTAATGTAATTTTCTCCTGCTTCACAATGAAAAAAGGATCCGGGAGTATTCCGGATCCTTTTTATATAAAGTTCTACTACTGAAAAGAAGGGGTAAGTATTCTGCTAAAACAGGTAAGAAATTCCTGCATACAGATCCAGGCCGCTTCCGTCAATGGTCAGGATGTCTTTCAATGCAGAAGCTGGAATAATGTTTAATGGTATGGTGATGCCGTCACTTGTGACTTTTTTCAGATCATATTCTACACGGTAATATTTCAATCCGCCGATAAAGGATATTTTCTTTTTTGTACACAATTCAAATTCCGCACAACCATGCGGCCCGGAACTATTCGCGTATTCATAGATGTTGTGTGCGCCACCGGCAATTTTGCTGCCGTCAATATCCAGCTTCGCTGCTGAATAAATTCCCCAGCCTGCACCAATATTAATACTGATTCTCCGGACATCTTTTTTTAGAAAGAGCAGGTATTTGGCAGTAGGTGTTACAACAAAGCGGTGGAAATTTCCGCTGGCATTGGTTACGGGCTGGTCGAGTACACTGGCCTGGTACAGAAATTCAGAAGAAATTTCAAAAGGCTCACAGATCCTGTAACCCAGCTTTGCACCGACAGCCAGACCGCCACCTGCACTGATATTTACCGTTGTTCCTGAATTGGTTTGAAAAACAGGGTGGTTCTCGATTCCTCCGCCCACACCCAATCGAAATTCAGCTCTTATTTTTCCGACATCACCAGGGTCGATTCCCTGTCCTTCGCAGGTGATCAGTGTAGATGTTCCCAGTACGAGTAAACACAAGAGTAGTGTTTTCATGGTGCTATTTTTACGAAAAAAATAATGCTTCTTTTATCGGGGACTGAAAAATGGGAAGCGTGAGTGGTAAATAATAAAAACCGGTTTATTGAATTAAACCGGTTTTAAAAGAATGATTCTTGCCGTTTTAATTCTTCATCCGTGTTAGTTTTTCAGGATTCAGAATGTAAATATTTTTATCACGAATATCGATCAGCTTTTCTTCCTTGAAATCTGACAACGTGCGGATAACAGATTCTGTTGCGGTTCCGACCATACTGGCCAGATCTTCACGTGATACGGAAAATACCGGGGAGTTATTGCCGTGATGCACGAACTGATTTTGCAGGGAAATTAATGCATCTGCCACACGCTTACGGACTGAGTTGTAAGCAAGGTTGATGAGTTTTTCTTCCATTTCCTGTAAGTTGTTGCTGAGTAATTTTATAAATTTCGCAGCAACGTCACGGTTTGAATACAGCAGGGAGAAGAAGTCCTGTTTCGGAATGATGCAGATCTCAGCTTCTTCCAATGCCTCTGCTGATTCACGGTATTCCGTGTTTTCGATCAGGTCAATGTAGCCGATGAAATCACCTTCATTTTGTATTGAAGTGATAAACTCCTTTCCGTCTTCATTCGTTTTGAATGTTTTAACCTTTCCTTTGTTGATGAAGACAATTCCATTGGGCTCATCGCCTTCCATGTAAATCATTTCTTTTTTCTTGAAATGATGAATTTTACGTTCCGACGATAGTTTGCTCAGCTCCTCCAGACCTTTCGCTTGTGCAAGAAAGTCATTCAGGCCTTCCACATTTTTATTGAATTCTTTTTTGAATATTTCATTTTTGCGCAAGCGTGCCTCTACAGCATTCAACAATTCCATTTCCTCAAAAGGTTTGGTGAGGTAATCGTCTGCACCCATGCTCATCCCTTTACGCATATCCGATTTCTCAGCTTTTGCTGTAAGGAAAATAAAAGGAATACCGGAGGTGGCCGGATTTTTACTGAGTAAATAGAGTACCCCGTAACCATCCAGGTCTGGCATCATAATATCACAAATAATGAGGTCTGGAGTTTCTTTTCCTGCCAATTCTACTCCGATACGGCCGTTGGGAGCCGTTATCACTGTATAATTAGCGAGTTCGAGGATTTCCGAGATGTTTTCCCTCATGTCTTTGTTGTCCTCAATGAGTAAGATTTTTTTCATACAGATTCAGATAGGGTGGGGTTCAATGGAATTTTAACTGTAAAGGTAGTACCTTTATTGATTTCACTACTAAATTCGATGTTTCCGTTTAATAATTGTACGTAGCGCCGCACAATATTTAAACCAAGGCCTGTTCCCTGAATGGCGGTAACATTGGCTGCCCTGAAAAAACGCTCAAAAAGGTGCTCCTGGTCCTCAGATGGAATACCCATACCATGATCCACAACCCGGATGTTGATTTCATTCCCGATAGTGGTGGTAAATTCAATGGTTTTTCCTTCCTGTGAGTACTTAATTGCATTGTTCAGAAGGTTAATACAGACGTTTCGGAGGAGTTGCTTATCCATATTGACATCCTGCGTCGGGCCTTCGTGACGGTAAATTATCTGTTGACCAGGCCTGGCAAGAACCTGTAATTCCTCACGTATTTCTTCGGAAAAATGAACCAAATCAAAATGGCATGGACGGGACTGGACATTCCCGGCTTCCAGCTTTTCGAGTGACAGGAAATCATTGAGGATTTCAGTCAGGTTTTTTACCGATGATTTTATGCGGTCAATATGCTTGGCTCGCTTTTCAGCATCTTCCGGCTTGTAATATTTTTCCAGCAGCGAAACCGAGGAGAGGATTGTACTCAGTGGTGTGCGGAATTCATGAGAAGCGATGGAAACAAATTTTGATTTCATTTCATTGAGCGATTTCTCCTTTTCAAGGGATAACAGAATTTCTGTTTCTGCATTTTTCAGCTCAGTAATATTTTGAACAACGATCAGTGCTTCTTTCACAAAGCCTTTTACATCTGGTAAGGGAACAGAAATGATACTGTATTTTCTGTTGTTGTGCTCAAATTCAAGGGATATACTCTCCCAGTTAAATACTTTTTGCAATTGATCCTCCACCTGCAGTTCCCCTTTCCAGAATGGAAGCGAACCAACCGGGAGACCCGTTAGTTCATCCCGTTTTAAATCGAGTTCCAAAAGCTCCTTCCCATCGATAAAAACTGTTCTCATGGATTTGTTTACAACACAAATCATTCCGTTGGGGAAGTTTCGGGCAATGGTACTGTACAGCCGCTGGCTGTCTCTCAATGCATCTTCTACTTTTGCCCGGACATCCATTTCCTCCTGAAGACTGGAATTCACTTCAGCCAGCGTATGATTTGCCTCTGCCAGTTCACGGGTCCGGATTGCTACCCTTTCTTCCAGTTCTTCATTCACCTGGTTAATGATGTCCTCCTGCTTTCTCCGTTCAGTGATATCAATGACAAAACTGATTACAAACAACTGATCTTTGATTTTGAAAGTGCTCAGGCTTATTTCGACAGGGAATTCAGATCCGTCCTTTCTTTTTGCAAACAGGCTAAGGCCTTTACCCATCGGACGATTGTGCTGTTCCTGGTAATATTCCTTGCGGTATCCGCTATGCTTGGGTGTGAACCGCTCCGGAATCAGGCGTTCAATCATCTTTCCCGCCAGTCCTTCATCGCTGTACCCGAATTGTTCCTCGGATCTTGGATTCGCCATCACGATTTCACCTTTGTTGTTACTGATAATAATTCCTTCAGTAGCATGTTTAAACATGGCATTGAGGTGTTGCGTGCTCTTCAACAGCTTCTCCTGAGATTCTTTGTATTTTATAATTGAAAATGTAAAAGCCCAGATAAAAAGTAAAGGCAAACCATTGGAAATGAGTTCCTCTTGTCCGGACAGGTTTCTATTGTAATTCACAAAATAACCGAGGATTATCAATCCTGAAAGGAGAACGCTGGTATCAAATGTTGTACGGTTGCCGGGTGCCCAGATGGTCATGAGCACGATCAGGGAATAGATAAATTCAAGATGAAAATGTCGGGGAACAAGGCAGGTTAATCCAAAGATTACCAAACTGAATACTAACCCTATGACCTGAACTTTTTTTTGCATAAGGGGAAATTGAATTTGATGTATCTGGCGCCTGGTTTAAAATGCTCTCAAATTTAAAAAAAATCCAACTCAATTATATATTGATTCCACACAGAGTATACACCTCTAAATGACTCTTTTGGAATCGGTTAATTTATTGTAGTTTTTCATTCCAAATTCTTCAATGCCAGGTCTTTTTAACACTACTTCCTGATTCGTCTCCGGATACTTGTTTCAGTAGTCTTCTTCCTCCGTTTCGTTTTGCATCACAATCCCGGCACACAGCACCCAAAACAGGCATTCAGATCTGTCATTGCATTGGGGCGGATTCCAGCCTGATCAATATCAAATTGCTATATGACAACGGTCATATAGCACTTTCTTGCTACAAGGTAGATTTGAAACGTACTTCGAATTCGTATATCCATGAAAAATTTTAATATTAATCCTGTTCGTAAAATACTTGTTCCAACTGATTTTTCAGCCAATGCAAAAAATGCGGCGGAGTATGCCATCAATGTAGCAAAGAAACTGGAAAGCAGGGTAGTGCTCTTTCATTCCACGCATTTACCCGTTGTGTCTGCCAATGAAGTAGTAATGGCAGTGGATCCTGTAAGCCTTGAAAAAGATTCCCTGAATCATCTGAATTTGCTGAAGAGAGAACTGGGTCGGGATTTTGGACAGGTTGAAATTGAAAATGTTACAACTATTGGTTTTGCAGTTGAAGAAATAATTGAAATCGTCAGAGATCAAAAAATTGACCTCGTTGTCATGGGTACAAAAGGGGCAAGCGGAATGACGGAAATTTTAATCGGGAGCAATACTGCAGATGTGATTGAAAAATGTCATTGCCCTGTTTTGGCAATTCCCGCTGAATCAAAATTTAAAACTCCCTCAAAAGTTGTTTTTGCAACAAACTACGCTGACAATGATTTTCAATCCATCTACTTGCTGGCGGAAATTCTGAAACCGTTCAATGCGGAAATCATCATTTTACATGTGGATGATAACCAGGACAGTAAAATGGAAGGCAGAATGCTGGAGTGGTTCAAGGGCCAGGTGACCACGAATATTCCGTACGATAGATTTTCATTCAGCCTGATCTCAGGAAAAAATACCATGGAGGTATTGGATACGTTCATCACCGAAAATGAAATTGACATCCTTTCCGTTTCCATGCGGAAAAGAAATTTCTTTGACAAGCTAACCAGTCGCAGCCTTACCCGAAAACTCGCTTATCATACTCACGTTCCTTTACTTGCCTTTCATGCTTACAATGTCGGCGGTACACCTTTGTTTTAAGAACCTGAAAATTGAAAAGATAAGAATGAAACAGGACAGGGGAATTATTACTGCAAGCTCTTTTTATCCTTGAATGGCGGAATTCGCTTCAGAGAAAATGTTTTCGATTGCAGAATTCATTTCCTGAATCCGATATACCTCTTGCCAGAGTATCCTTTTTCCTTCTTAATGTCCTGTGGCAATGAAGTAAAGATGCTAAGAAGAGGAGCCTTGAAAGGAAAGCCTGGTCAGGATAAAGCGAAGTTCATGATGCGCTGTTGCTGCGAACTTGCAAGGCATTTTCTCCGATTGCATAACCCGGTTTCTCCATTCGTTTGTGTTCATCACCCGATACATCGTAACGTGAAAAAGAAGAGTTTGGTTTTATTGACTTTATCCGTGTTTTACCTGCTCTATTCAGGCTGGGTATATACGTCCGGTACGCAGAGTACCGATACTTCCGTTTTCCCAAATCATGCGGCTCAGCAAGGAAAACTGGTTTACCAGAAATACAATTGCACTGCCTGCCACCAGATCTTCGGACTTGGCGGTTACCTTGGCCCGGAGCTCACCACAACCATGTCCCAACCTGGCAAAGGTGAAATTCTTGCAGAGGCATTTCTGAAAAATGGAACAGCGAAAATGCCCAACCTGCATTTACAGGAAACAGAAATCGCTGACCTTATCCAATACCTGAAATATGTTGATGAAGTTGCCCGTTCAGGGAAATATCCGGGTTCCCCTGTTGCGTTAAAACAGGATTGACAGGTAGCATTGTGTGTACTGAAAAAAATGAAAGAATGAGAACAGTCACGGCCGCAACTGAATCATCGTTCAATTTGAAATCAACTAACCGTTTGCCTTGATGGCATTCCAGAAAAAAAAGAAAATGAAAATCAAGAAAAGATCCTGGGCAGAGCCCTACAAAATAAAAATGGTAGAGCTGGTACACATGACCAGTTTGGAGGAAAGGAAAAAAGCACTTGAAAAGGCAGGCTACAACACCTTCCTTTTGCATTCCAAAGATGTGTATATCGATTTGCTCACCGACAGCGGAACTTCTGCAATGAGTGACCGGCAATGGGCTGGAATGATGACGGGAGATGAAGCGTATGCCGGCAGTGAAAATTTTTACCATCTCGAAGCCGCCATTCGCAAATACTACGGCTACAAACATGTGGTTCCGACTCACCAGGGACGCGGTGCGGAAAATATAGTTTCGAAGATTATGATTAAACCGGGGGACATTATCCCGGGCAATATGTATTTCACTACAACCCGGCTGCATCAGGAATTGGCCGGTGGAACATTTGCCGATATCATAATTGATGAAGCGCACGATTCCCTCAGCGAACATCCGTTTAAAGGAAATGTGGACATCGGTAAACTGGATGTTTTGGTGAAGGAATACGGAGCCAAGCGGATTCCTTACGTTTCGCTTGCGACAACTGTGAACATGGCCGGCGGACAACCGGTTTCAATGGCAAATCTTCGGGAGCTGCGGGCTTATACGAGCAGGCACAAAATTAAAGTCATCCACGATATGACACGTGTTGCGGAAAATGCCTACTTCATCAAGACCCGTGAAAAAGGATATGCAAGCAAATCGATAGCAGAAATAGTTAAGGAAATTTGTTCGCTTACCGATGGCGCAACAATGAGTGCAAAAAAAGACGCACTGGTGAACATTGGCGGATTTCTGGCATTGAATGACAAACGGTTGTACGATGAAGCCAGCAACCTTGTCGTTGTCTATGAAGGATTGCATACCTATGGTGGACTTGCCGGCAGAGATATGGAAGCAATGGCCATCGGGATATCAGAATCGGTCCAGGATAATCACATCAGCGCACGGATCGGACAAGTCGAATACCTGGGACATCAGCTGATTGAAATGGGAATTCCGATTGTTGTTCCAATCGGCGGACATGGAATATTTATTGATGCCAAACGCTTTCTTCCGCATCTGAAACAAACGCAATTCCCGGCACAAACTCTGGCTGCGGAAATTTACCTTGACTCCGGCGTTCGTACCATGGAAAGAGGTATCGTTTCTGCAGGAAGAAATAAGGAAACCGGCGACCACTACTTTCCGGAACTCGAACTTGTCAGGCTCACCATTCCCCGGCGGGTATACACCCAGGCACACATGGATGTGGTGGCGGAAAGTGTAAACGAAGTCTTTTTGAGAAGGAAAAAAATTAAAGGATTGAAAATGGTTTTCGAACCTCAATACCTGAGATTCTTCCAGGCAAAATTTAAGCCGCTTTAAAATAATGATCATGGAAAGAAAATTTAAACCCGAAAGCCTGATGATGTCATACGGTTATAAACCGGAATGGTCGGAAGGCGCAATAAAATGTCCGATCTTTCAGACTTCCACTTTTGTTTTTAAAACGGCTGAGGATGGAAAGGCTTTATTCGAAGTAGCCTATGGCCTCCGACAGCCCGGAAAAAAAGAAAAACTCGGCTTAATTTATTCACGCATCAACAATCCGGATCTTGAGGTTCTGGAGAACCGGCTCACGTTGTGGGACAAAGCAGAGGATTGCGCGGTCTTTGAAAGCGGACTTGCTGCGATCACAACTGCATTGCTGGAATTTTTATCCCCCGGCGATTTACTCCTATACAGTTCGCCATTGTATGGAGGTACAGATCATTTCATTCATCAGGTCCTCTCCCGGTTTGGAATTGCCAGCATTGCATTTCACGCCGGACATACGGAGCAGGAAATTGAACAAATGGTGGAGAAGAGCGGGAAGAAAGACCGGCTTGGGATGGTGTTTATTGAAACTCCTGCCAACCCGACCAATTCACTTATTGACATGGAATTGTGCGCACGTATCGCCGCTAAATTCTCAACACCGGACAGAACAATTCCTGTTGCAGTTGACAATACCTATATGGGCCCGCTTTGGCAGCATCCGCTGGACCATGGAGCCGACCTGGTTTTGTACTCAGCCACCAAATATATCGGCGGACACAGCGATGTAATCGCCGGAGCCTGCCTGGGTTCGTTTGAACTGATAAAACGCATTAAGACTCTCCGGACATTTCTCGGCAACATGGCCGGTCCATGGACCGGCTGGCTGCTGATGCGCAGTCTGGAAACACTGAAAGTCAGAATGGAGACACAGACCAGGAATGCCATGCAGGTTGCATCATTCCTTGAACAGCATCCCAAAGTTGAAAAAGTCTATTACCTCGGATTGCTGAAAGAAAATGATCCCCAGCTTGAAGTCTACAAACGGCAATGCCTGAGCCCGGGTGCAATGGTTTCTTTCGATATAAAAGGCGGGGAAGCGGAGGCATTTGCTTTCCTCAACCACCTCCGTCTCATCAAGCTCGCTGTCAGTCTGGGGAGTACGGAATCTCTTGCAGAACATCCGGCCACCATGACCCACTGTGATGTATCCAAAGAGGACCGCGACCGTCTTGCCATCTCAGAAAAACTCATCCGCATCTCCATCGGTGTCGAATTTGCTGAGGATATTATCTGGGACATACAACAGGCATTAGAGAGTGTATAACCTGCCGGAAAAAAATGAATCTGAAAAACCCTTAAAACACTATTGCGTTCGAATGTTGTGATGATAGAGCAATCCCACGATCGAACCACTGACCGATAGTCCCTCACTACCAATCCGAAACCGCCAATGCATTTTAAAACCATCTTCGAACCCTTCCGCATTAAAATGGTGGAGCCTTTATCGGTGACTACTGAAGCACAGAGAAAAGTATTCCTCGGGGAAGCACATTACAATCCATTCTTGTTGAAAAGCGATCAGGTGTTGATTGATTTTTTGACAGACAGCGGAACATCTGCCATGAGTCAGAATCAATGGGCGGGAATGATGGCGGGAGATGAATCCTATGCAGGAGCCAGGAGCTGGACAAAGTTTGAAAAAGTTGTTCACGACCTTACCGGTATGCCCTACATTCTGCCGACACACCAGGGAAGAGCGGCTGAACGGATTTTGTACAGTCATCTCGGGGGAGAGGGAAAATATTTTATCAGCAATACTCATTTCGATACAACGAGAGCAAATATTGAATTCTCGGGTGCACTTGCATATGATATTCCTGTTCTTGAAGCGAAGGATTTTTCAGCACATCATCCGTTCAAAGGCAATATGGATGTCATCAAACTGAAAGAATTAATCCGTGAACTGGGAGCCGAAAACATCGCAGGCGTTATTCTCACGGTAACCAACAACAGCGGAGGCGGGCAACCTGTAAGTATGCAGAATGCCAGGGAAGTCAGCAAAGTCTGTCGCGAAGAGAAGATTCTCTTTATCCTTGACATGTGCAGGATTGCCGAAAACGCTTATTTTATTCATGATCGCGAGGGTGGTTTTGAAAACAAAACATATAAGGAAATAGCCCAGGAGATGTGTTCTTTCGCAGATGCGTGTATCATGAGCGCTAAAAAAGACGGGCTTGTGAACATGGGCGGATTTCTGTCCCTCCGTAGCAAAGAATTATCGGATGAATGCACTCAACTCCTCATTATCACGGAAGGATATGCAACGTACGGTGGGTTGTCCGGTCGTGATATGGAAGCCATTGCCATTGGGCTCGAAGAAGTATTCGATCCGGCATACCTGCAATACAGGATCCGCAGTACTACGTACCTCGGGGAAGCACTCTATAAAAAAGGTGTTCCCTTGATTTATCCAGTCGGCGGACATGCTGTCTACATTGACGCCAAAGGTTTCTATCCGGATATTCCGGTGGATCAGTATCCCGGGCAGGCACTCGTCTGTGAATTGTACAAAACCGGCGGCATCCGTTGTGTGGAGGTGGGTTCGGTGATGTTTGGGAAATACGATGCGCAGGGCAAATTAATTCCTGCACCCATGGAGTTGGTTCGCCTGGCCATTCCAAGACGGGTGTATACGCAGAGTCATATCGATTTTGTGATTGAAGTATTCGATGAGGTGATTAAAAATAAATCTTCAGCACGCGGATTAAAAATTACCTACGAACCGCATTTTCTCCGGCATTTTACGGCGCAGTTTGAATTGATATAGCAATATTTTACGGAAAGGGAATTGTTTCCCGAAAGGATGCAGAATGACATTTCACATTGCTGAACCTGAGTATGATCATATCCGGCTACTCTTAATTTCCGGTATTTAGCACCTCCATGTTATTCGAAAAATCAGACAAACTCGCGAAAGCATTTCTGGCCACAGCATTGAGCTGTCTGCTTTTGGGTCTTTTGTTTGGATTGTTGGGCGGTATTCAGTACATCCTTCCTTCCTGGATGAAGGACTCATTTCCTTTTTCCAGGCTGAGGCCATTGCACGTTTCTCTGGTAATCACCTGGATCTTTACTGCAGCTTCCGGCGGGATTTATTATTACCTGCCCAGGATTGTCGGTCAGCCGCTGTATTCTCTTCGTTGTGGCTGGTTGCATTTCTATATCTTGTTAGTATCCATATTCCTCATTGCGACCGGATATTTCCTTGGTATTTTCGGTGGAAGAGAATATCTTGAATTTCCGCCCTGGATCGGACTGGTGATATTGGCCTACTGGACTTTCTTCATGATTAATTTTTTTGGGACAGTCAGGAAGTTTAAAGAGAAATGGCCGGTGTATCTGTGGATGTGGTCGGCCGGACTGATTTTCTTTGCATTCACATTCCTCGAATCACAGCTTTGGATCATTCCCTTTTTCAGGGATAATCTTGTACGCGATACAACGGTACAATGGAAAGCCCTGGGTTCCATGGTCGGTTCCTGGAACATGCTGGTGTATGGAACGGCATTCTACCTGATGGAAAAAATCAGCGGATCAACGAATGTAGTTCATGCCGGGAAAACATTTTTTTTCTTCTTCCTTGGACTTACCAATTTGATGTTTAACTGGGGACATCATACCTATATCGTTCCGGCTTCAGCCTGGATTCGGGATGTTTCTTACATCATCAGCATGACAGAACTGTTGATTCTTGGCAATATAATTTATCAATGGAGAGGCACCGTTTCTGAAATTAACCGCTTTGGCCGCCTGAACGCTTACCGGTTTTTATCTGCTTCCGATTTCTGGATTTTCCTGAATCTTATTCTTGCAATTTTATTGTCGGTTCCAGCAATCAATTTACACACACACGGCACTCATTTCACGGTTGCTCATGCGATGGGTACGACCATTGGAATCAATACCATGATTTTGTTTGCTTCATTAATTTTTATTTTCGGGAAGCAAGAAGCGCAAAGAAAACCATCT
>DAORHY010000060.1:0-14142 GCA_035438225.1 Bacteroidia bacterium | reverse complement strand
ATACAATGCTGCATGAACTTGTGAAAGAGAAAGTAAAAGCCATTGTATGCCTGGGATCGGATAATAAAAAAATCATCAAGGCGTTTAAAGATGTGGTTGAGCAAATTGTTGAAACGTCTACTGCCGAAGAAGCTGTTCAGGCAAGCTACAGGCTTGGAAAGAAAGGGGATGTTGTGCTTCTTTCACCGGCTTGTGCAAGTTTCGATTTGTTCGAGAATTACGAAGACCGCGGACGTCAGTTCAAAAAAGCAGTGAAAGCGCTTTAATCAGTTTTAACAGGATTCCCGGAAATAATTTACAGGGAATCACCAATTCCGAACAACAATGCAGGCTACCTGGCTCGATAAATATTTTAAAGGTGACCGGACTATCTGGCTGATCGTCTTTATCCTTTCCATATTTTCATTGCTCGCTGTCTACAGCAGCACCGGGACACTGGCTTATAAATTTAAAAGCGGAAATACGGAGTATTACCTCCTGAAGCATTTGTCCATCCTCCTGTTGGGACTTGGATTAATGTATGCGGCGCATGCAATCCGGTACACGTATTATTCCCGTTTCTCGACTATCGCGCTCATCCTTTCCATGCCGTTGCTGGTGCTGACATTATTCAATGGGACGAACCTGAATGAAGCAAGCCGTTGGATCACTTTGCCGGGAATGAACATCACGTTTCAGACGTCTGACTTTGCCAAGCTGGCATTAATCATGTTTGTCGCGCGGATGTTGTCAAGGAAGCAAGACGAAATTAAAAGTTTCAAGACTGCATTTCTTCCCATAGTACTGCCTGTAATGGGTGTTTGCGCATTGATTCTACCGGCTAACTTCTCAACAGCAGCTGTCCTGTTTATTTCCTGTTGCTTCCTGATGTTTATCGGCAGGATCAACATGAAATACATCTTTGGGTTGATTGGAATTGCATTCGTCCTTTTCGGATTGTTCATCGTCATCTCCATGGCGATCGGAAAAACAGGACGGATTGAAACCTGGAAGGCACGGATTGAGCGGTTTTCCAGCGATGATAATGAGGACAACTACCAAACGGACCAGGCGAAAATTGCCATTGCTGGCGGCGGATTGTTCGGCAGATTTCCGGGTAACAGCAAAGCGAGGAATTATCTCCCGCATCCGTATTCAGACTTCATCTATGCAATCATTGTTGAGGAATACGGTCTGATTGGAGGCGTGCTGATTATTTTCCTCTATATCTGGTTGTTTTTCCGTGTAATTCGATTCATTCATCATGGTCCGATGGCATTCGGAACATTACTTGCCATTGGCTGTGCGTTTAGCCTGGTTTTCCAGGCAATGATAAACATGGCTGTTGCGGTGAATCTGTTCCCGGTGACCGGGCAACCGTTGCCTTTGTTGAGTATGGGCGGAACATCAATATGGTTCACCAGTATTTCGATTGGAATTGTGTTGAGCGTAAGCAGGCAGGTGGAAAAAGAGAAAAAGGAGGGAGGACGCGAGCTTGCAGCAGCCTGAAATACGAGTCATCATAAGCGGTGGTGGAACCGGCGGGCATATCTTTCCGGCAATCGCGATAGCAAACGCACTGAAAGAATTGAATCCAAAAAATGAAATTCTGTTCGTCGGTGCAAATGGCAGAATGGAAATGGAAAAGGTTCCGGCAGCAGGGTATAAAATTGAAGGTTTAAACATCAGCGGAATTCAACGGAAGTTCAGTCTTTCAAATCTGAAACTTCCATTCAAAATAATTCAGAGTGTCCTCAGAGCGAGGGCGATTGTGCGTTCTTTCAAACCGGATGTTGCCGTAGGTGTTGGCGGATATGCCAGTGGCCCGCTCTTGTATGCCGCTGCATCCATGAATGTACCGACACTGATCCAGGAACAGAATTCGTTTGCAGGAATGACAAATAAAATTCTTGCGCGAAGAGCAAAGAAAATCTGTGTGGCCTACGAAAAGATGGAAAATTATTTTCCGGCGGAGAAAGTTGTTCTTACCGGCAACCCGGTCCGTCAGGATATTCTGAATCTCGAGGGGAAACGGGAGGAAAGCCTCCGGTTTTTCGGGCTTTCCGCTGATAAAAAGACAGTGCTGATCATTGGCGGAAGCCTGGGAGCACGAACGATCAATGAATGCATCCACAAAGGATGGGAGAAAATTTCAGGTGCAGGTGTACAGCTTGTATGGCAAACAGGAAAATCATTCTTCCCAAAAGTTGAGAACATGAAAACAGTGGCTCTGACAAAAGGTATTTGCATTGCAGAATTCATTCAACGGATGGATTTTGCTTATGCGGCTGCGGATATCGTGATCTCAAGAGCCGGAGCAAGCTCTGTATCAGAATTGTGCCTTACCGGAAAACCATCAATTCTGGTTCCTTCTCCAAACGTGGCAGAAGATCATCAGACTAAAAATGCCATGGCGTTGGTGAAGCGTGGAGCAGCGGTGCTGGTAAAAGATGATGATGCAAAAAGCTACCTGATTGATACAGTTCTGGATTTGGTAAAAAATACTGACAGACAACAACAGTTATCTGTTGAAATAAAGAAAATGGCAATGCCGGATTCAGCAAAAAAAATCGCGGGTATTGTGTACGAATTGTCAAAACATAATTAATTCTGTTTTTCTGAAGCCGTGAATATTGAAAAGCTAAATAACGTCTATTTTATTGGTATCGGCGGGATCGGTATGTCTGCGCTGGCACGTTATTTCAAAGCAATCGGGAAACAGGTTTCAGGTTACGATAAAACAGTAACGCCATTGACGGACGAATTAGTACGTGAAGGAATCGATGTTCATTTTACGGATGCTGTTTCCTCCATTCCGGAAGGAATACGGAATGATGTTGCCTCGGGTGAAACAACACTTGTTGTCTATACTCCTGCTGTTCCCAAAGACCATCAGGAGTTGAATTTCCTCCGTTCAGCAGGATTCAGGATCATGAAACGGTCGGAAGTCCTCGGCCTGATCACACAAAATACCCGCACCATCGCTGTTGCCGGAACACATGGAAAAACGACCACCTCGTCCATGGTTGCACATTTGCTGCGCTTTGCAGGGATTGACTGTTCCGCATTCTTAGGAGGCATCACGAAGAATTACAATACCAATTTGCTAATCGGTTCAGGGAAAGAAAAGAGTGTTGTGGTGGTGGAGGCCGATGAATACGATCGGTCTTTTCTAACACTTTTTCCGGATATCGCGGTGATCACTTCGATGGATGCGGATCATCTCGATATCTATGGTGATAAAAATTACATGGAAGAATCTTACCGTCTTTTTGCGGAGCAACTGAAACCCGGCGGGAAGTTGATTTATAAAAAAGGATTGCCGCTCGGCCATGCACCGGAACAGCACGTATATTCAGACTATTCGGCCGGTGAACCAGCAGATTTTTCGGCCGGTGATATCCGGATTGAAAACCATCGTTACCATTTTACCTGGAAAGATAAAAACGGATCCATTCCTGACTTAACATCGGAAATGCCCGGCATGCACAATGTTGAGAATTCAGTAGCAGCGATTGCTGTTGCGAAACAACTGGGGATTACTGACGAGAAGATCCGTCAGGGCCTGGCGGCATACACCGGTGTCAAAAGACGGTTTGATTTCCAGGTCAGGAATGATAAAGTCATTTACATTGATGATTATGCCCATCATCCGGAAGAATTGCGTGCCTGTATTGCCTCGGCGCGGGAACTGTATCCGGGGAAACGGATCATGGGTGTCTTTCAACCGCATCTGTTTAGCAGGACACGCGATTTCGTTGACGGCTTCGCAGCTTCGTTGTCGATGCTGGACGATCTGGTACTTCTCGACATTTATCCTGCCCGTGAAAAACCAATTCCGGGAGTGGATTCAAAGCTGATTCTGGAGAAAGTCACCTTGCAGAAAAAAGCAATTGCAAAAATGTCGGACTTCCCCGGGGTTCTGAAAGACCATGAGTTTGATGTCTTGCTTACCCTGGGAGCCGGTGATATAGATCAACTGGTGGACCCCATCAGAAAGTATTTTTTACAATAGTAATCGATTCGTTAACATGATAAAAACCGCAATAAACTGGAAAAGAGCAGGTAAAGTATCGGGCTGGGCACTTGTCCTGCTTGCATTTGCCGTTTCGGTTGGTTTCACGGAGAGCAAACAGGCCGCCTTGTTGTGCAATGATGTGCGCATTGCAGTGAAAGATTCAACCGGTTTCGCTTTTGTTGAATCCGGAGATATCCAGGCAATGGTGCACGATAAATTCGGAGAACTTCAGGGACAACCCCTGAGTTCTATCAACATCGCTTTGTTGGAAAAAATCATCAACAACAACCCGTTCATTTCAACAGCCGAAGTATTTTCAACCGTTGATGGAAAGCTGAATATTGAGGTCAGACAACGTTGTCCGGTAGTCAGAATTATGAATTTCAATCATGAAAGCTTTTATATCGATGACCAGGGAGTTTTTATGCCGATGTCGGAAAAATATACAGCACGTGTACCCGTTGCAAACGGATATATTTTCGACAAAGAAGCCGAACGAAGTGTACGGATTATCGATGAAGACCGAGCCGATTCGAGTATTCATCTTTCACGTATTGAAAAAGTTTACAGGGTTGCAGATTTTATTCATCGTCACGAATTCTGGAATGCGCAGATTGAGCAAATCTATGTGAATGCCAATGGCGACCTGGAATTGATCCCAAGAGTAGGCGACCACTCCATTGTTTTGGGAGATGATCAGCAGATTGCAGAAAAGTTTGAAAAACTGTCTTTGTTTTATACCGAAGGGCTGAACAAAACAGGGTGGAATAAATACAAAGTGATCAATTTGAAATATCAGGACCAGGTGGTCTGTACAAAAAAATAAGATGGAAAATATCGATATCATCGTGGGTCTTGACATTGGCACAACCAAAATTTGCACCATTGTCGGCAAGAAAAATGAATTCGGGAAAATCGACATTCTTGGCTATGGAAAATGTGAATCGCTGGGAGTCACACGCGGCATGGTAACCAATATTGTGAATACGATTGAGTCCATAAAAATGTCGGTGCAGGAAGCTTCCGGACGTTCGAATGTTTTAATCGAAAATGTGTATGTAGGTATTGCCGGACAGCACATCAAAAGTCTCCAGCACCGTGGGCAGAAAATGCGGAATTCACTCGAAGATGAAATCAGTCAGACAGATATCGATGCAATCGTGGAGGATATGTACAAGCTTGCAATGCCTCCCGGAGAAGAGATTATTCATGTAATTCCCCAGGAATATATTGTGGACAGCGAACAGGGAATTAAAAACCCGATTGGGATGTCCGGTATTCGCCTGGAAGCGAATTGCCACATCATCACCGGACAAGTAACTGCGGCAAAAAACATTTATAAATGTGTTAAAAGGGCTGATCTGAAAACGGAAGGACTGTTCCTTGAGCCACTTGCCTCTTCAGAGGCAGTGGTGACCGATGAAGAAAAAGAAGCCGGAGTGGTTCTGGTTGATATTGGCGGTGGTACCACTGACATTGCCATTTTTCAGGATGGCGTGATTCGCCATACGGCGGTGATTCCGTTTGGTGGAAATGTGATCACAGAGGACATCAAAGAAGGGTGCACCATCATCCGCAGCCAGGCAGAACTGTTGAAGGTCCGTTTTGGTTCCGCACTTGCAAGTGAAAATCAGGAAAATGAAATTGTTTCTATTCCCGGATTGCGCGGGAGGGAACCGAAAGAAATTTCAATCCGCAACCTTGCCAATATCATTCAGGCAAGAATGGAGGAGATCATCGAACATGTATACTATGAAATTAAAAATTCCGGTTTCGAGAAAAAACTGGTAGCCGGAATTGTTATCACAGGTGGAGGAGCGCAATTGCGTCACATTGTTCAGCTCGTGGAATACATCACCGGTATGGATACCCGCATTGGTTATCCCAATGAACATCTGGCAAAAGGAGCGGATGAATTGAAAAGCCCTATGTATGCAACCAGTGTTGGCCTGGTGATTAAAGGCTTCCAGGAGATGGAGAAAAAGAAACTTGCCAGGAAAAAAATACTCGATAAAGACGAATTGGAGCAGAAAGGAAAGGCGGACAAACTGAGACCCCCGAGCCGGGTAGGAGGTGGTTTCTTTGATGCAATCAAAAAGATCTTCGAAGAAGAGCCCGACAATGAATTAAAGTGATCAGCAACCCTCAATTTTAATAAACTTAACAAAAACAATTTACACATGGAATTCGATCTTCAGAGAGAATATACCTCTATTATCAAGGTGATTGGTGTAGGTGGAGGAGGTAGCAATGCCGTAAACCACATGTACAAACAGGGCATCAAGGGAGTGGAATTTATCGTTTGCAACACAGACGCACAGGCTCTTGAAATGTCACCGGTGCCTTCCAAGGTACAACTCGGTTCAAGCCTTACAGAAGGCCGTGGTGCAGGATCTATCGCCGAAGTCGGACGAAATGCTGCCATCGAAAATATTGAAGACATCCGCAGGATTCTTCTCGATAATACCCGTATGGTATTCATCACAGCCGGCATGGGTGGCGGAACAGGAACAGGTGCTGCCCCGATCATCGCGCAAACAGCACGTGAAATGGGGATTCTGACGGTGGGTATCGTTACCATTCCTTTCGATTTCGAAGGGAAGAAACGTAAAATCCAGGCCGATGAAGGAATTGAAGCACTCAAACGGAGTGTGGATACCATACTGATCATCCGAAATGAAAAACTCAGGGAGATGTTTGGTAACCTGAAGTTGTCCGAGGCATTTTCACATGCTGATGATATCCTCACAACAGCCGCAAAAGGTATTGCTGAAATCATTACCGTAACCGGCTACATCAATGTGGATTTTGAAGATGTGAAAACCGCTGTTCAAAACAGTGGTGTTGCAATCATGGGCTCTGCCATGGCAGAGGGTGAAAACAGGGCAATCAAGGCTGTTGAACAGGCACTTGCTTCTCCTTTGCTCAATGATAACAATATCAAAGGTGCACGTTACATTCTCATGAACATTGCTTCCGGAACCCGTGAAGTCACGATGGATGAAATTGGTGAAATTACAGATTACATCCAGGAGCAGGCCGGTCTGACAGCGGATATCATCTGGGGGAATTGTCACGAAGAAACTCTTGACGACAAGTTGAATGTTACAATTATTGCGACAGGATTCAAAACTCGCGAAGAGCTCGGACACGATCAGGAAGTTGTAAAGCAATCTGCAAAAGTGGTTCACGTCCTCGACAAAGAAACACAGGCCAACCCGCAGGCTCCGATCCAAAAAGAACAACTCAGGGAACCTTCGTCGATGGAACCTACACTGGTGAAATCAAACGAAACCACACCGATCAAGGAAAACAAAGAGAAAGTTTCTGAAAATAATGAAATCAGCTTTGAGTTCAATGTAGGTCCGGTCGGGAAAGAGTCGTTCATCGATACTCCAATATCAGATAAAAAAGATGAGCCGGCAGAAAATTCACAGCAGCCTGTTGTTTACAACCTGAATGACCATACGCTCGAAGAAGATGCAATGGAAGAACAACTCCGGAAATCCCGTGAACGTATCCTGAAATTAAAATTCATCAGTCAACGTATCGTAAATTCGAACATTACCGACCTGGAACAAGAGCCTGCGTACAAGCGCCGTAATATTAAACTTGATTCAGTTCCTCATTCCAGTGAATCCAATGTTTCCAGGTATACCCTTACCAAAGAGGATGAGAAAAAAACGGAACTGCGTCAGAACAATTCATTTCTTCACGACAATGTAGATTAACCACTCCTGTCGGTAACAATGCTGATGCCGTTGCAGAAAAGCAGTTTTCATGTTAAGTTTGATTCGAGTTCAATGCCCTCCCTGTACGGGGAGGGTTTTTTATTTTATTGAATTTCGATACAGCAGGGAGCCCGGCGGTTCATTCCTTTTTCCTGTTTTGAAACAGCGATCGCACGAATGAAAGTACTTCATCTGAGGATTTTGTATCTTCGCGAACAGTGAACAGGCCGGTAACTACGGCCTACAAACTTTATAAAAATGACACTGGAAGAAAAAGTGAATAGTGAATTAAAAACTGCAATGCTGGCGAAAGAAGAAGCCGCTGTCCGGGGCTTGCGTGCGATCAAGCAAGCAATCCTGATGGCGAAAACTTCTGGGGCAACAGCCGTGAGTGCTGATGATGAAATTAAAATGCTTCAGAAACTCGTGAAACAGAGGAAGGAGTCTGTGGAAATTTACCAGCAGCAAAACCGTCCGGATCTCGCCAAACCGGAACTGGAGGAAATCGCCGTCATTGAGAAATTTTTACCAAAGCAAATGGAGGAGGCTGAAATTCGGTCTGAACTGAAAAGAATTATCGGCGAGCTGGGGGCCGGGTCGCCCCAGGATATGGGAAAAGTAATGGGTGCTGCATCTAAATTTTTTGCAGGAAAAGCAGATAATAAAATCGTTTCTCAGTTGGTCCGGGAACTGTTGACCGGAAGTTAAACCGGTCAGGATTTGCGTGTTTGGAATAGATTATTACCTTTGAAATTCATAAACCCGCATTTGACAATTAATTACTCGCAAGGGCAGTTGATCGCGGGTTGCAACTGACCCTTGTGAAGTAAATCATTACCCAATGAAAACCGGTAAAGTAAAATTCTTCAATGAGTCCAAAGGATACGGATTCATTGTGACTGATGACAACGCAGCTGAAGTGTTTGTACACCACAGTGGACTCATCGAAAAAGTTCGTGAGAACGACCAAGTAGAGTTTGAAGTTATTGACGGCAAGAAAGGCCAGAATGCTGTTAATGTGAGAAAGATCCAGTAACGAAAAATACCTACCGTCTTACCGGGAACCCCAAAAAGGTTCCCTTTTTTTTGAATTGAGAATGATGAATTATAAGTTGTTCGAAAACGAAGTAAGCCGGATCTTTCAACCCTGTTTTTCAATTCTGCAACCTGCAACCATCAATCTGCTTTTCTCAAGTATGCTCATGTGTTCGCATGAATTCATCAGCTGAATATTTTCCGGAGCCGAAGACAAGAAAAAAGATCAACAGGCACAAAACCAGGATCGACAATCCCAGTTCGGAGTGGATACTGAAGAAGCCTTTTTGTGCATTCACAAAAATTATTGCACCCAGAAGGATCGGAACCTGGAACAACACAGCGATACGTGTAATCAATCCGATGGTGATCAGGAAACCTCCCATCAGGTGGGCAAGCGCAACATAATGAGCAAGAAGTACTGAATAAAGCGAGACAGCGCTGTTGGCAATCATTCCGTTGATAGCTGCCGTGTCACGGATGAAAATGATGCCTTTGAAAAAGATAATTAATCCCAGACCTGCTCTGAGAATTGCAAGCCATTTGCTCTGATGGGTGTCGCCCCATGCTTCTATTTTATGGATAAGATTCATGGTCAGGAGGATTTATAGTTCATATTATACATACAAAGTTTACCAAATTTTCACTTAAAATGCAATAGTATAATATTGAAAATTAGTACGATATAATGAATTCGATGAATAATCCGCATCCTCGTATTAATAGTGCTCCTGGCATCCTGAAAAGTTCGCCGTGCGGGAAATAAAGGAATACTCCCGTTCTTGTTTTGGTTAATGATGTTGTACCAACGGAAAGGTATCACCAGGTATTTCGTTGGTTTACATTCGAATTTATTCAGAAACCAAAGTGGATTTGGTATAAATTTACAGGCACAGATCCCCTGAAATTGCTCCTGAATCTTGTTGCCGGATTGTAGTTCCGTTCAATAGTTTCGTTTACTTTGGATTCCGGAAACATCCTTAAGTCTTCTCATTTCTACGATTGCGGATAGAATGCAAACATTAACACTGGGTATTGACATCGGAGGGACAAACACCTCCTTTGGTTTTGTTGATCGCAAAGGCCATATTTTTCCAAAGAATGCAGTGGCTACGGCTGATTTTCCAAAACCCGAAGATCTTGCAAAATTCGTTTCTCAAAAAGCGCTTCAGCAACTCACCGGATTTGATTTCGCAGCCAGCATCGCAGCTGTTGGAATCGGTGCGCCGAACGGGAATTATTTTAACGGAACGATTGAATTTGCGCCGAATCTGAAGTGGAAAGGAGTGGTTCCGCTTGCGAACTATTTTCAGGAGGCATTGAAGGTGCCTGCTGTGTTGACAAATGATGCAAATGCAGCCAGTCTCGGCGAATTGTACTTCGGCGGTGCCAAGGGCATGAAGGATTTTATTTTCATCACACTCGGAACAGGATTGGGCAGCGGGATTGTAGTGAACGGAGACCTTGTATACGGACATGACGGCTTTGCCGGAGAAATTGGACATACGCTCATCATCCAGCATGGCCGCTTGTGTGGCTGCGGCCGACGGGGTTGCCTGGAACAATATTGCAGTGCAACAGGAATTGTGAAAACGTATTTTGAAATTCTGAAAAACGTTGGTGATTCTGTTTTGGATAAAATGGATTTTTCAAAAATAGACGCAAAAACGATATATGAAAAAGCAATGGGAGGGGATGAAGCCGCCTTCTATGCATTTAATTATACAGGAGAATTGCTTGGTTTTGCCCTGGCAAACAGCGTGGCTTACACAAGCCCGGAAGCAATTTTTCTTTTCGGAGGATTGGCACAGGCAGGGGAAATGTTGTTTAATCCGACCATCCTGAGCTTTGAAAAAAACCTGCTGCATATTTACAAAAACAAAATAAAAATTCTGCCTTCTTCCCTGCCCGAAAATGATGCTGCAATTCTTGGAGCTGCTTCTTTAGCATGGAAAGAGCTTGATAAAAATTCCGGTTGATCTGAATATGAAAATAACCACTCTCCTGAGTATTACTGCAATTTTTGTTCTCGCTATGAACCTGTCTGCTCGTGCACAAGACAAATCGGATAATTACCCCTTGATTCCAAAGCCGGTTGAGTTGGTTCCTGGAAGCGGATCTTTCCGGGTCCGGACAGATGTTTCAATTGTAGTCAATGACCAGGCTTCAAAAAATGATGCAGCTTTCCTCAATGCTTACCTGCTCGAACACTATGGATTTGAACTCAAACTTTCAACCGGCAGGAAAGAGAAAAATGGTGCAATCAATATTTTTCGTGATCAGACCGATTTGAAAAATAGCGGTGATGGATATCGCTTGTCCATCACCCCGGAGAAAATTTCTTTGCACGGTGGGGCGAATGCCGGAGTATTTTACGGCATTCAGTCGCTGATTCAGTTGTTGCCGGCAGGGAAAGTGCAGATTCCTGAACTCCCGTCCCTTACTGTATCCGATTATCCAAGGTATTCCTGGCGTGGCATGCACCTGGATGTTGTCCGTCATTTTTTCTCAGCAAAATTTGTAAAAAAGTATATCGATTACATCGCTCTGTATAAAATGAATACGTTTCACTGGCACCTGACCGATGATCAGGGATGGCGGATTGAAATAAAAAAGTATCCGGAATTACAGCACGTCAGCGCCCATAGAAAAGGTACACTGATTGGACATTATAGTGCATTTCCTGCTCGCTACGATTCAATTTCTTACGGCGGGTATTATACTCAGGAAGAAATCAGGGAGATTGTTGACTATGCCTCTAAGCGGCACATCAACATAGTACCGGAAATCGAAATGCCGGGACATGCATTGGCGGCATTGGCAGCATATCCCGGACTTTCCTGTTCGGGAGGCCCTTTCGAAGTGGGAAAAACATGGGGTGTATTTCAAGACGTCTTTTGTCCGAAAGAAGAAACATTTGTGTTTTTGCAAAATGTTCTCAATGAAGTCTGCGAATTGTTTCCGGGTAAATTAATTCATATAGGTGGTGACGAATGTCCGAAAGACCGTTGGAAAAAATGTGCTCACTGCCAGCAGTTAATGGCTAAGGAAGGCTTGAATACAGAACATGAACTGCAGAGTTATTTCATTCATCGTATCGAAAAATACCTGCAATCAAAGGGGAAAAAAATAATCGGTTGGGATGAAATTCTTGAAGGCGGTCTGGCGCCGGATGCAACGGTAATGTCCTGGCGCGGCTACAGCGGTGGTATTGAAGCTGCAAAGAAGGGCCATGATGTTGTCATGACACCGACCGGCTCCTGTTATTTCGACTATTACCAGTCACGGGATGCCGGGGAGCCGCTGGCGATCGGTGGATACCTCCCGCTTGAACGCGTCTATCAATTTGAACCGTGTCCGGAAGTTTTGAATGATGCAGAAAAGGAACATATTCTTGGAGCACAGGGAAATATTTGGACGGAATATATACCTTCAGATGATCAGGTTGAATATATGGCCTTTCCGAGAATGGCTGCACTTGCTGAAGTACTGTGGTCTCCCATGACAAGCAGGAATTACAATAGTTTCACACACCGGCTTATTGGACATTTCAAACTGCTCGACTTCTTAAAGGTGAATTATTCAAAAGCGGTGTTCGATATTAATTATTTTGTATACCCGAATGCCGGATCCGAAGGTGTAGCACTGGAATTGATGACCGCATTCGAAGGAGGGGTTATACATTACACAGAGGATGGTTCGGAGCCACAGCTGAAGTCTCCTGTTTATAAAGATCGTATTCCTTTGGGGCAATCTACTGTGGTAAAAGCGGTTGTTTTCGATGGAACGATTAAGAGAGGCCGCATTTTTTCCCAGTTGTTCAAACTGAATTTTGCATCCGGAAAAGAGGTGGTGCTAAAGGATCCCCCGCATGAAGAATATTGCAGGGGTGGCGGATTTTCACTGGTGAATGGAGTCACCGGCAGCATTCCCTGGAACGGTTCTGACTGGCTGGGCTTCCGCGGTAAAAATCTTGAAGCAAGCATCGATCTTGGCAGACCCGTGCTTTTTACAAAGGTAAGCGTGGATGTGCTTCAGGATGAAGGAAGCTGGATCTACCTGCCATCCTCAGTGGAAGTACACGTGAGCGACGATGGAATAAAGTATGAACCACTGAAAAAAGTGTTGTCTGCTGAATTTCAACCGGGACAGAGGACGATCACCCTCGCAACAGGCCGTACAAAGGCCCGCTACATAAAATTGATTGCAGAGAATTCAGGCACCATCCCGGCAGGAAAACCGGGAGAAGGCAATCCTGCCTGGTTATTCGCAGATGAAATTATGGTTGAATAATCAACACCTCATGGCAACGAAAAGCAGAAGAGATTTTTTAAAAATCTCCGGTATCGGATCAGTATGCTTTCTCACCTTACCCAACGCGTTTTCATCGTTGAAACCATCAGTTCCATCCGGTCCGGTTGTGCTGTCAACATGGTCACATGGGGTTCCTGCAAATGCTGCTGCTTGGAAAATTCTTGCAAACGGAGGAAGGGCGCTCGATGCCGTTGAGACGGGTGTGAGAGTTCCCGAAGCGGATCCCGAAGTTAGTTCCGTTGGCTACGGCGGACTGCCCGACCGTGATGGTAGAGTGACCCTGGATGCATGCATCATGGATGAAAAAGCGGGTTGTGGTTCTGTGGCTTTTCTGGAACACATCATGCACCCAATTTCCGTTGCAAGATTGGTAATGGAAAAGACTCCTCATGTCATGCTGGTTGGAGAAGGTGCTTTGAAGTTTGCATTGGACAATGGTTTTGAAAAGCAGGATCTGCTCACCCCGGATTCAAAGGCTGCCTGGAATGCATGGCTGAAAAAATCAGAATACAAACCGGTTGTGAACTGGGAAAATCATGATACGATTGGAATGATTGCGCTGGATAACCAGGGCAATTTGTCCGGAGCATGTACAACAAGCGGGATGGCTTACAAACTGCACGGACGGGTCGGAGATTCTCCGATCATTGGAGCCGGACTCTTTGTGGATAACGAAATCGGTGCAGCGACTTCCACGGGAGTGGGCGAGGAAGTGATCAGAATTTGCGGTTCGCATCTGGTAGTTGAATTGATGCGGCAGGGAAAAAGCCCGGAAGAAGCCTGTAGAATTGCGGTTGAAAGAATAGTGAAAAATCAGCCTGCCAAATCAAAGGAAATCCAGGTTGGTTTTCTCGCCCTGAATAAACACGGAGAGTATGGATCTTTTTGCCTTCAAAAAGGATTCAACTATGCCGTTCGGTCGGGTGTCGTGAACAATACACTCTTTGATGCCGGAAGTTATTATTGATCTTCAGTTTACTTCCATGCGATCATTTTGTGCATACCATAAAGTCCCTGGGTTCACAGAGTGCCAAATTCACAGATTGGATTTTTGTTTTAAAGTAT
>DAORHY010000059.1:0-14564 GCA_035438225.1 Bacteroidia bacterium | reverse complement strand
CAGGGCGATTTATTGTATTTTGAAGTACAATCTTTTCAGCAGGTAAATTTCACAAAGAAATCTTCGAACCGGAGCGAAACTATTTAGCAGCGGTTCACTCAGCAATCTAACCCCGGGCGCAGCGAGGCACGAGCGAAGCACGGGCAGGGCGGAATTAAGATGAGAGAGAGCTTCGTTCCAAATTTTTTTAATCCAGAGATAAAATAAATTCTTTGTGCTCATCTCAAAAAATTTATCCTTTCCGAATCGCATCACCGACCTTTACCACACCACTACCGGGTCCGAGGAGATTCATTCCAAAAAGTACGTTGTTGTTTTGCTCACGAAAAGTTGCCAGGGTTTTTAAGGGTTCTTTCCCTTTCTCAGCGGTTTCCTGATCAACAGTGGTGAGCAAACATCGGGCACAGGGTTTCACCGCGATAAATTTTACATTGCCGATATGAAACTCCTTCCAGTGATCTTCTTCAAACGCTTTTCCACCGGTAAAAACAAAATTCGGACGGAAGCGATTCATCGGTACCGGGACACTCATGCGTGAATTCAACTCGTCAAGAGAAGCTTGTCCGATGATGAGAAAAGGATATCCATCGGCCAGACTTACATGCTCATCGTTGAGACTGTATATCTTATCGACGGGTCTCGAATTCATTTCCGGAAATGCCATGAGCCGACAGGGATGACCGAGACGTTCGGAAATCCAGGCGCTGTGCGAGGAGCTGACTTCATTCACACTGACCTGATCGTCCCAGACGATTGTCTCCACAGGTTCTCCCTGCGGATCCAGATCGGGAAACAGATCAAGAGTTTCTCCGGAATAATGAATCTGCAATTTGTTTTGATCGAGACTCATTTTGAACAAAGCCATTCGCGGATGCTCACGCTGGGTCATAAATTTATTTTCATGATCAATAAGAATCCAGCGGCGATCGTATCTCAGGCCTTTAGGTAACACCTCCGCGCTGGCCATGCGAATTCCGCCTAGTGATTTTACAGGATAGATCCAGATTTCAGAAAGCTTGAGCATTGCTGTTTATGATTTCAGAAAAAATTTCAGTTCAATTTTTAATTCCCGATGCAAGCCTGTTGCCTGCGGGAATGGACGCAATCAGTTTGCGGGTGTAATCGGAAGCGGGAGCAGCATAGATCTCATCCGGATCACCCATCTCTTCTATCTTACCTTTTTTCATCACCATCATGCGATCACTCATGAATTTCACTACACTGAGGTCATGCGAGATGAAAATGGAACTGAATCCGAAATCCTTTTTCAGCTCATTCAGAAGATTCAATATTTGCGCCTGAATGCTCACATCCAGCGCGGAAACACATTCATCGCAAATAATAAATTCAGGCTTTACTGCCAATGCTCTCGCGATGCAAATTCTTTGTCTTTGTCCTCCGCTAAACTCATGCGGATAACGATTGTAATGTTCCGGTTTGAGTTGCACACGTTGCAACAGCTCAAGGACTTTCTCCTTGCATTCTTTTTCATTCGCGTATAGATGATGCACAGTCATTGGTTCCTTTATCGCCTCACCAATGCTCATCCCGGGATTCAGAGAGGAATACGGATCCTGAAAAATAATCTGAATGTGCTTTCGCATTTCCCGCAATGCCCTGCCCGAAAGAGAACCGAAGTTCTGATTTTTAAAAATGATGTCTCCTGCTGTGGGTTCGATCAACCGGAGTATGCTGCGGCCCAATGTTGTCTTTCCGCATCCCGATTCGCCAACGAGTCCTAAAGTTTCACCGGGATACACATCAAAACTTACATCATCTACCGCTTTTATATAATCGGTAGTTCTGCCGAGGAGCCCTTTGCGCAAGGGAAACCACGTTTTCAGGTTCCTGACTTGCAGGATGGGTTTTTGTTTGTACAATGTTTCATGCCGGCGATCCGTTTCTTCTTTTGAAATTACATAACCGTTCAACGTCTCGCCGGCACTTTTTTGTATTTCAACAAAGGAACCCTCTTCCGTTTCCCGCATGAAATCAGCAATCGTTGGCAATACACGAAGTCGTTTGGTCAACGGCGGACGACACGCCAGCAATCCCCTGGTGTAAGGATGTTGGGGTTTGAAGAAAATATCGGCTACGCTTCCTTCTTCAACGACTTTGCCTTTGTACATCACAACTACCCTGTCGGCGATTTCGGCGATTACTCCAAGATCGTGAGTAATGAAAATCATGCCCATTTTATTTTCTTCCTGCAAATCCCGCATAAGATCGAGGATGGCCGACTGAACAGTTACATCCAGTGCGGTTGTGGGTTCATCCGCGATGAGTACGCGTGGCCCGCAACTCATGGCCATCGCGATCATCACCCTTTGTTTCTGTCCTCCCGATAACTGATGCGGATAAGCGTCAAACATTCTTTGGGCGTCCGGAAGTTTTACTTTGTCAAACAAAGTGACAGACTGTTCCTTTGCTTCTTTCGCAGAGATCTTTTTGTGCAACATTAAGGCTTCGGCAACCTGGTATCCGCAGGACAAAACCGGGTTCAGGGAAGTCATTGGCTCCTGGAAGATCATGGCGATTTCATTGCCACGACAGGAACGCATTTCTACTTCCGGGAGCGAAAGCAGATTCACCCGTTTGCCTTGTCGGGTTTGGTACACTATTTCGCCCTGGCTGATTTGTCCCGGCGATGAAATCAGGCGCATCACAGAAAGTGCTGTCACTGATTTTCCGGAGCCGGATTCACCAACAATACCAACCGTTTCTCCCATACGGAGGGAAAAGCTGAGGTTGTTCACAGCAGTTATTTCCCCTTGCGGTGTATGAAAACTAGTTGAAAGGTTACGTATGTCGAGTAAGGGTTCCATGAATGAGGGAAAGTGTGAAGATAAAAAAAGAAAAGAGGAGGAAATGTCTTCAGAATAGAGGGTTGTAAACAGGGGGGCTTGGACAATCGTACTTTGCGAATAGGGTATGGACCAATCTTTTTCGCGCAAAGAACGCAAAGGACGCAAAGGACGCAAAGATTTTAACGCAAAGGGTGCAAAGGAAATTTGCAGTGGATAAAATTAAAAACCTTTGTATCGTTTCATGATTGCTCCGATAGTGCGGACGTCTTTTTCGCAGTAGCGGGTGATGCGTTCGAGATTTTTCTCTTTCCAGTATACTTCCCAAACCTGACTGCCATCAATATCGTCTTTGGGAGTAGGGATGCCAAGAGTTGCTGCAAGTAAAACCAGACTGGTGAAAGATTTATAATCTCCGAATTTCCACAGCTCCATGGTATCAAGATGATTCACTTCCCAGGGTTTTCTGCCGGCTGTATTCAAAATGAGCGGAAGTTTAATTCCATTGATAATCATGCGCCGGGCTATAAATGGAAAATCAAATTCTTTTCCATTGTGTGCGCACAATTGTTTGTCCATCCCGCTGCAGAAACTGTTCACTATGTTTGAAAACTCCAGCAAAATTTCCTTTTCATTTTCTCCTGCAAAAGACACAACACGAAAATCATCATTAGAAAAAAAGAAGCCACAGGAGATGCAGACGATCTTTCCGAACTCCGCATAAATTCCAGCCCTCGGATACAAGGTCTCTGCCGTCTCCCCCTCCACTTTCAATTGTGCGGATTTTTTCTCCCACAATTCCCTGAAAGGCGATTGCACAAATGAAAATTCAGGATACTGTGGAACTGTCTCGATATCGAGGAAGAGAATGTTGCTGAGTTTGACAGATGCAAGCACGGGGCGCGGGGTAGGGGTTATGAGTTATGAGTTATGAGTTATGAGTTAAGGGTTATGAGTGATGAGCTATTAATTATGAATTAAATCTATTGAACAGTATACCTGGTACCTTATACTTTATACCCTGTATTGTAGATCTTGTACCTCCGACTTTTTACCCATACCCAATTGAACAATCAGTATGCCTGGATACCGGTACACAAATTAAATGCTCAGCTATCCAAACTACAACCGCATAAAATAGAATAAAAAAAGCCGGCATTGCGGGCCGGCTGATGGGTTGGTTTTGAAAACTATTTTTATTCCTGGATTTCCCAACTTTCTCCGTTGGTTTTTTCGATGCGCATGAGCCCGAGTTGCTTCCCATAAAATACTTTTGAAATCCCGGAACTTCCCCCGTGTGTGGAATCCACCATGACATTGAAATAGGTATTGGAATTGATGACAAGGGTAAGGTAAGAATGGCTGATGATGTCAAACTTAAATTTTGCACCACTGCTGTGTGTGAGAGTAAGGTGACGGGTTTCATCCGGACCTGTGAAATGTTCGTAGTAGGAAGAAAATGTTCCGAACCGGGAGGATGTCCATTTTTGTGTCACATACTGATTATCCGGATGATCGCAATCTTCCGGACCACTGAGCACATCATAGACAGGGTCGTTCACCGTGACGAGGTCTGTATCGCTGTTGTTGCTTTTAAAAAGAAACGACTGTCCGTTGCTGACAATAAACCTGGACTCTTCTGCATCCAGGAACGTAGGTGTTGACGTATCGCATTTTTTTGTGCAGGATGAAATCACCAAAAGGCAAATGCAGGTGGAAAGGAAGTAAATAAATTTCATGTCCATTAGTTTGTTTCGGAACTACCCGAATCCGGCCATAAATATATAAAAAATTCCCCGAAAACCCTTATCTGTGGCTGATTTTGGTAAAAATTCGGAATCTTAAAGAACCCGGGAATCCTGCGATTCCGATATATCATCAATTCAATCAGTGAAAGCGGTAGGCGTTGGTCATCGAATCATTACGCCCTTTTTGTTCAATACCGGAATGGTGGTGAGATGATCTTCCCTGACACTTTCCGGAAGAAAAATGTACTTCTTATCGTACATGTCATTGTCTTTATAAAAACTAACCCAATATTCATTGCTTAGCCCAAGGAGATTGTCCATCAGCGGTTCAATCTTCGCGTAATCGTGCGCATCGATATTTCCGATAACGTGTCTTAAAATTGTCGTTTTTACATCCCGGCCTTCGTACTGTCCGTATCCTTTTGAACTCACCATCACTCCGCGAATTTCAGAATCGTACATGTTCACAAGGTATACGTTCCAGACCAACACATCTTCTTCATTTGTCTCCCTTACGACAGCGACAATTATTTTATCTACAACAAGCTGGGGTATGTCTTTTAACATAAACTGAATCTGCTTCAAAGATACGGATTTGCCAGGAAAAAATATTCCATCTTTGGAAAAATGGCGATGAACATCCTCCGGGTATTTATTTCCGCGATGTCTCGGTAGATTAATTCCCGTAAGCTTCCAAAGCCCCATTCACATATGCAATCATATCCGAATATTGGTTGGGAGGAATTTTTTCTCCGCGTTTTTTCCCAAGTCTTACAATAACCATTCGCTGGTCCGGTATGACGACGATGTATTGTCCAAGGATTCCGCGGGCGTAGAAAATCGGGTGCCCTTTGAATTCTGTAAGCCACCAGTGGTAACCGTAATAGTTTGCGGCCATCCCCTGATCATCGACGAGGTTCTTTGGAGTAGTCATTTCCCGGACAAAGCCGGGCGAGAGAATTGTTTTCCCTTTCCATTTTCCGCTGTCCAGCATCAGTTGCCCTATTCTTGCAAAATCCCTGGCGTCTGCATAAAAACAACAATATGCCTTTTCCATTCCGTCGGATTGATCCAGGGACCAATACCCGGCATGCATCGCCTCTACCGGAGACCACAATTTCCGGGAAGCGTATTCTGATAATTTCATTCCGGTGGCCTTTTCAAGGATGAGGCCGAGAATCTCAGTATTGCAACTCATATAATTGAACGTCTTGCCGGGTTCGGTAACAACTTTTAAGGATTGCATTTGCTTTTTCAATCCCGAACCATAATATGCTTCGGTGGTTTGTGAAAACAAACTGCTGTAACTTTCATCCCAATTTAAACCACTGCTCATCATCAACAGGTGGCGAATGCTCAGTTTTGCATTCTCCCCCGCGCTGAATTCCGGCAAGTATTTTCCGGCAGGATCGTTAATGTTCAGTTTGCCTTCCTCAGCTGCAATACCGATTAAGATTCCGATTATACTTTTTGCAACAGAAAATGAATTACTCAGGGAGTTCGGTTGATAATTGTCCCAGTATTCTTCATAGCGCACCGAATCATTTCGTATGATTAAAAATGAAACGCTTTCTGTTCTTTCAAGTTCTGACCGTGTTGCCGCAGACAATGATTTTTTGTTGTAATCCGCTCCGGAAGGCCATTCCGCCGGTTGTTCGCTCTTCACAATCCGCGCGTCAAAAATTCCAAGATCATCAATGTCAGGATACGTATAAAAAAGGGTCTTGTAAATATAGGTATACCCCGTAATCCAGATGGCTACATTGATCGATACAAAGATCAGAATAAAACCATAAAAAATCCTGATTCCGGGTCGGGTTGGCTTGCGCTGTGATGCTTGTCTGTCCATGTGACTGCAAGATAACACCTCGTTCAGGGTTGAAGCGACAGGGCGAGGGTTAGTTGTTAGTTGATGGTTGTTAGTTATTGGTGGTTGGCCTAAAAATAAGTAACCGGAAGTCACACGAGACATCACTCACAATTCATGTCTCACAACTCATCATTCCAAATTCGCATCGCCTTTCAAATAAATTTCATCTGAAACAATTCTCCCAAATGCTTCTTCACTTTCTCTTTCACTTCGTCAAGATCTTGTTTGGCTCCCAGTTCTTTCCCGAGTGAAGTGACTGCTTTGTCTTCAATACCACAGGGAATAATATTTCCGAAATAGCTGAGATTGGAATTGACGTTGAATGCAAATCCATGCATGGTGACCCAACGGGAAGTGCGCACGCCAATGGCGCAGATTTTCCGGGCTTTCTTTTCATCCTGAGGATCCAGCCACACTCCGGTATATCCGGGATAACGGCCGGCATCGATGCCATACTCTTTCAGAGTTAGAAGGATGGCTTCTTCCAGGTAACGCAGGTACTTGTGTATGTCTGTAAAAAAAAGATCCAGGTCAAGAATGGGATAGCCGACAATTTGCCCGGGGCCGTGATAAGTAATGTCTCCTCCCCTGTTGTTTTTGTAAAAAACAGCATCAACAGATTTTAATCCTTCTTCATCCAATAATAAATTGCGCTCATCCCCGCTCCGCCCAAGTGTATACACATGCGGATGTTCGCAGAATAAAAGATAGTGATGTTGCGTTTCCTGTTGTTCCTGCGGAAGCGACCGGTTCCGTAACTTCCGTTCAATTAACTCCTGAAAAAGTTTTTCCTGATACTCCCAGGCCTCTTTGTAATCAAGTTTTCCGAGGTCTTGGAAGAGGACGGGTTGCATTTGTTGGTTGTTGGTTGTTGGTTGTTGGTCCTGGCAGACTCAATTTAAAAGTCAGCAGTAAAAAGCCGGAATCGGGTGTCGCTGCTTTCTTAAAATTTCAATTGTCTTTTCATTGTTCGTCCATTGTACTACGTTCCTAAACCAACGTCCTGAACAAACTCCCTTCTGACTAAAGTCTACTGACTACTAACTACAGACTGTAGATTACTCACTACTGACTACAAACTACGGCAAACTCACCCTTACCCTAAATTTTCGCAAGCGATCCCTTCAAATGATTGATCACATTCACTTCCACAGCATCAATTTGCTTTTTATCCGCGAGGTAACAGGATATCCAGTCGGTAAGATGAATCAGATAAATTGAGCGCTCGATCTGAGATTCTCCTTTTGACCAGATTTCGCAGACATGCGGGGTATATTTTGAAAATACTTCTTTACTGATTTCTATGCGGGTTTGTGTGCGGGCATAGTCTGATGAATTCCGGAGGATCACAACTGCACATTCATTGTGTGGTTCGGCCCAGCCGACAAGTTCATTATGATTCATCTCCGGCAGGATGTGGTGCCAGCAGAGCATTTTGGAATTCTCATTTATCTGCTGACGAAAACGGGTGGCCACTCCATTGTAACCATCCACCGCATAAATCACAGGCATTTTCTTATATAAAAAATCTGTCACATCCATCGCCTCGCGCTTAATAGAAACTTCCTGTTTCACAATCAGATCAATCGCTGCTTTTAAATTTTGTTTCCACCCATGACCGATCAGCTTATACCCCTGAAGTACATAAAATAGTTGTGTCAGTGAATATCCAAGACAGGATCTTGGGGGCATGCCGCCGGGGATGAGAATGCAGTCGAGGTCATTTGCTGCCGCCATGTCTGCAATTTTTCCTCCGGAAGTTACACATACTACTTTCGCTTTTTTGTGCAATGCGGTTTCCATTGCCATGATGGTTTCTTCTGTGTTTCCCGAATACGAAGAGACAATCACGAGTGTATGAGCATTCACAAAGGCCGGCAGGAAATAATCCTTGTTCACAGTCACCGGTACGGCACATTCGTCACTCATGATCTCGGAAATGATCGTTCCTCCGATCCCTGAACCGCCAAGTCCGGTAACAATCACATTGCGGATATCAACCAACGGTTGAATAAACTTTGCCTGCTCCCCGATTTGCATGGCTTCTTTTAACTGCAGGGGAAAATTCTGAACAAGATTTTTCATGGCTGTATTTTATTATGAGGGCAAAATTAGTAATTCTTTTGACGTAGAACGAAGGGACGAGAGACAGGGGACAGGGGACGATATGGAGTGTGAGTGTGGATGTGAGTGTGAGGCGATATTCCTGTTTAATTCAGACTACCCCCACCAACAACCAACAACCAACAACCAACAACCATTTTTCCCTATATTTACCCTCCCTATTCATTGAGCCAAACATGGAATTAACAGAACAAGAAATTATTCGTCGTCAGAAGCTGGAAGAACTTCAAAAACAAGGTATTGAAGCCTATCCGGCAGATTTGTGGGAAACGAATTTTACGAGCCGGGAGATGCTGGCAGAGTTTGATACCAATCCGGATAAATTTACGAACATAAGTTTTGCCGGTCGTATCATGAGCGTGCGGGATATGGGGAAAGCTGCATTTGCCGTACTTCAGGATTCGGCCGGCCGGATACAAATCTATGTCCGCAGGGATGATATTTGTCCGGGTGAAGACAAATCCGGTTACGATAATTTATTCAAAAAACTGCTCGACATCGGTGACATCATTGGTGTAAAAGGTTTTGTTTTCAAAACCAAAACCGGTGAAACAAGTATCCATGTGAAAGAGCTGAAATTACTTTCCAAAAGTTTACGCCCGCTTCCCGTTGTAAAACAGGATGCAGATGGAAATACTCACGATGCTTTTACCGATCCGGAAATGCGTTATCGTCAGCGGTATGTTGACCTGATCGTAAATCCACAGGTGAAAGAAGCATTTTTAAAACGCACTGCGCTGACAAATTCCATGAGACAATTTCTCAATGGAAAAGGTTATCTCGAAGTGGAAACTCCGATCCTTCAGCCTTTGTATGGTGGTGCTGCTGCACGTCCGTTCAAGACACATCACAATACGCTCGACATGACTTTGTACCTGCGTATCGCGAATGAGCTTTACCTGAAACGACTCATCGTTGGCGGTTTTGACGGTGTCTATGAATTCGCGAAAGATTTCCGCAACGAAGGAATGTCGCGTTTTCACAATCCTGAATTTACACAGGTAGAATTGTACGTGGCTTACAAGGATTACGAATGGATGATGAATCTTGTGGAAGAAATGGTGGAGAAAGTCGCCATGGATCTGCACGGTAAAACAGAAGTTCCGGTGGGTGAACACATCATTAACTTTAAACGTCCCTGGAAACGCTATACGATGTATGAAGCAATTGCGCATTTTACAGGTGTTGATATTACGGAAATGAATGAAGCAGCCCTGACTGCTGCAGCGAACGGCATGGGCATTCATATCGACAAAACCATGGGTCGTGGAAAAATGATCGACGAAATTTTCGGGGAAAAAGTGGAACCACACCTGATCCAGCCAACATTTATCACGGATTATCCTGTGGAGATGAGCCCGCTTGCGAAGAAGCACCGCAGCAAACCCGGACTGGTTGAGCGTTTCGAAGCCATCTGCAACGGGAAAGAAATCTGCAACGCATTCTCTGAATTGAACGATCCGATCGATCAGCGCAAACGTTTCGAAGAACAACTCGAGCTCGGCATTCGCGGTGATGAAGAAGCCATGCAACTCGATGAAGATTTCCTGCGCGCGCTTGAATTTGGTATGCCTCCAACAGCAGGACTTGGAATCGGTATCGATCGCTTGTCCATGATCATGACCAATTCCGCATCGATACAGGATGTGCTTTTCTTCCCGCAAATGCGACCCGAGAAAAAAGACGTCCCCGAAGTCGCGGGAAACTAAAATCTCTTTGCGCCCTTTGCGTCTTTGCGCGAAAAAATTTCTCGCAAAGGCGCAAAGAACGCAAAGTTTAAATATGGAGTTCCCCTAATGAGCAAAGTATTCAGGCTTTTTCTCTTCTTTATCTCCCTCACTTTTTCCGCTTTCTCCCAATCCTGGACACCCTTATCAAACGGTACCAACAACCTCGTCAACGGACTTTTTTCTTTTCAGGGAGACTTGTATGCTACAGGCTATTTTGATTCCGCCGGAACGGTTCCGGCAAGTGGAATTGCCGAGTGGGATGGAGTGCAGTGGAATGGTGTCGGAAACGGAATCCGCCCGGCAGGTGGATATTCTATGGCAGAATATGACAGCAGCCTTATTGCCGGAGGCATATTTGATACTGCCGGAATCTTACCCGTAAACAACATTGCACGCTGGGATGGCGCTCACTGGAATCAATTGCGAAACGGATCTGCGACAACGGTTACTGCATTGCAGGTGTACAACAACGATTTAATTGCCTGCGGAAAATTCGATACAGGAGCTACCGGCCAGTACGATTTCAATTTTGCAAAATGGGACGGAATGCGTTGGTCTGCTTTTGGAAACACAAACAATGTCGCTGGTGTTATGGGAGTTTACAACAATGAATTGTATCTCGGCGGCGCTTTTGATGAGCTGAATAATTCCAGTCTGATCGCAGAGCACATCCTTCGCTGGGACGGAAACAACTGGGCGGATGTAGATTCAGGTTTCGACGGCATTCCGTACACGATGATTGAATACAATAATGAACTGGTGATCGCGGGAGATTTTGAACATGTCGGGCGCGCGCAACCGTATCATCACATCGTGAAATGGAACGGATCAAACTGGTCGGCACTCGGCGCCGGAACCAACAAATGGATTTCTTCACTGGCAGTTTACAACGGAGAACTCTATGCCGGTGGCGGATTTGACTCTGCCGGAAATGTTCCCGTCAGTCATATCGCCAAATGGAACGGCACTTCCTGGCAGTCGGTGGGTGCGGGTTTTGACGATTGGGTGATTTCGCTTGCAGTGCACAACAGCGACCTATACGCTTGCGGATTCTTTCAAAACAGCGGGCTAACCCCGGTCCGGCATGTTGCCAGACTGAATACAGAAACTTTTATTTCTTCTGAAAATCTGTTGCCTGCGACTTTTTCAATTTATCCCAACCCCGCCTCTTCCGCTGTTCACATTCGAAATTGCGGCTTTCCGGACGAAGAGTCGTTTTATATTTTGACAGACCAAATGGGACAGTGTCTCCGAAAAATAAAAAGAACCGGCGTGGAGCAGCCTATTTCTGTTATTGATCTTGCAAATGGAATTTATTTTATTCAATGCGTGAACGCAACAGCTGCATTTACACAAATTTTATTTGTTCAGCATCACTAGGCGAAAGGTTCTTTTTCATTGTATTTTACTCTTTTTGTCAGGGAAAACAATCGCATTCTGATAAGAACACAATGGTTTTACACGGAAAATCCTGCGCTTCTGAAAAAAAATCATCGTGTCTTCAATGAAACCTGATGTGTCACTTCTTCAGCATCGTTTTTACATCCAAAGCGATTGTGTGTAATCTCCGAATCAGGTAATGGTAATGAATCCGTTTTGGAATCAAACGAAATACATACGCCCTTTTATTTAAAAAAATCGCAGGGAATTAAGCATGAATATCCGGTGGGCGTGGAGAGGGATTTGGTTAAATCGCATCCTTGTTTTGCCAATGAATGACTTTGATAGGTGAATACTTTGGCGGGTATAGGAAACATCGCTAACTTTATTCTGAAATCTCCATTCCATGCGACTTACTATCCTTCTGACAGGTTTGTTTTTCTTGTCATCGTTTTTCCTGTCAGCTCAATCCACCCTTTCTCTTCGCCTTGATCCTTCATCTGAAGATGCAGCTGTAGACAACTGGTATCCGAATGGAAATTATCCAAACGAAACAGATTACTGCAGCGGCACCTGGACCATCAATGGTACACAGGTAAGCTGGAGGTCATTCTTTAAATTCGACCTCAGCATGATTCCTCCGGGCTCAGTGGTCAACAGCGCCTACCTATCCCTCTTTTATGCTCATCCAAATAGCTTTAACGATGTGCACCAATCCCTGACCAGTTCGAATGAAAGCGTATTGCAAAGAGTCACAGATCCCTGGCAGGAGAATTTTATCGCCTGGAACAACCAACCCTCCGTTACCAATGTAGATCAGGTCATTCTTCCGCAAAGCACCAGCGGCACACAGGATTATCCCAACATGGATGTAACGGTATTGGTACAGGAAATGGTAAACACCGGAAACTACGGATTCGCATTAAGGCAGGTCGTCGAAATTCAGTACGGGCGAATGATTTTTGCTTCCGGTGACCATCCGGATACCAATCAACGACCACTGCTGATTGTCACATTTACTCCGCAGGTAACTTGTCTTCATTTAAAAATAGACAAAGACGGAGAAGACGCAACAGTGGACGATTTCGCTCCGGCAGCGAATCACCCGGATGAAATCGAATATTTCTGCGGCGGCTGGACGATCAATGGAATTCCTGTCCGCTGGAGAAATTTCTTCAAGTTCGACATGTCCGCAATTCCTGCCGGTGCTGTTGTACAATCTGCTTTGCTTTCCATGTACTTTGCACCGAATAATAATTTCCTTGCCACCGATACCAGCATGACCAGTTCCAATCAAAGTGTGATACGAAGGGTGATCCTGCCCTGGAACGAGTCTGCAATCACCTGGAACAACCAACCCAATACTTCTAACCTGAATCAGGTCATCCTTCCGCAAACAACAAGCAGTACCCAGGATTTCCCGAACCTAGATGTGACCGGAATGGTACAGGACATGATCAATTTTCCCGGTAGCAGTGATGGATTCATGCTGAAAATGGCAAATGAAATTCCATATGGCCGTATGATTGTAGCCTCCGGCGACAACCCGGATACAACGCTCCACCCTACCCTGGATATTTGCTATTATATTCTCCCCACTTCCATCCCGGTAATAGAAACCGCTTCCTTTGAAGTGTATCCCAACCCAGCTACTTCGGACATTTATATCCGATGGAATCCTGCTGCCTCCTACCGAGGCCTGGAAATCCTGAATCCTCTCGGCGAATTGATTGCTGATTTTGATGTTACCGGAATGAGTAGTTATTCTGTCAATACAGTATCCTGGGCAAAAGGTGTTTATTTCGTAAGACTTGGAAATGAACCCGTGAAACGCATCTGTGTACAGTAAACTTGTTTTTGTTGGAGGTCTTGTACCTACCTGAATGAAGCTTACGAAACTGATACAACGGACTTACCAAATCGAACACTGCTTTCCTTTCTTTTTTAGGAAACTTGTGTTGATTTGACATAATTCTTTGTTTTTACTGACAAAATTTTCCCTCATTTCTGTGTATCTTGCCGGCTAAAATTGCCTGACATGCGACAGTTACTGCGTACACTTCTCCCTGCCTTTTTTTTCCTCTATTTGATTTCCTGCTCCAGCACTAAACTCGTTGTCCTGAACGATAACGAATTAAAAGCAAAACTAAAAGCACACATCACTACCCTCTCTTCCGATGCCTACGAAGGACGGGAAGCCGGAAGCAAAGGGGAAACAAAAGCCTCCGATTACATTCAGAAGCAATTTAAAATCATTGGACTGAAATCAAAGGGAACAAATGGCTATTTGCAGTCATTTCAATTCACCGATGGAGCAAAAATCGGAAACAGCACACAGCTGATTGTTAACACACACATTTTCAAAGTGAATGAGGATTTCTATCCATTGCCCTATACAGCCAATGGAATCATTACGGGTTACATTGCGCGTCTTGGATATGGGATCAGCGATCCCGGCCTGAAACAGGACGACTATTTTGGTAAGGCAAATATTGCCAAGAAAATTTTTGTACTCGAAAGCGGAACTCCTGACGGAAATACCCCGCATGGTAAATTCGGTGAATGGACGGACCTCCGTAAAAAACTGGACATCGCCATTCAACGCGGAGCAACTGCAGTAATCTTTATCAATTCCGACACCGCGCAAACTGATCCGAAAGCGGATTGGAAAATGAGAACATCTCCGGTGAGCATCCCTGTATTATTTGCAAAAGGAAAAGCCGCGGAAATTCTGAAAGACAGTATCATCACCAATTGTACTGTTGGTGCTGAAGTGGAAAAAATCGAAAAGACCGGACACAATGTGCTCGGCTATATCGACAACGGTGCACCTTCAACAATAGTGATCGGAGCACATTACGATCACCTGGGTTATGGTGCTGAAGGCTCCCTGTATCGCGGAGAACCC
>DAORHY010000058.1:0-14581 GCA_035438225.1 Bacteroidia bacterium | reverse complement strand
ATCCGGCAGTTCCTGAACAATGGCGGAAGTGTAATCTGGTGCGGTTCTTATTCTTCAGAAGCAGATTGCATGTTCAACACCGGTGTGTGGACGGGTACTTTTGACCAACAGTTAATTTCCAGCACTGTTGATGTTGTCAATGCTGCTCATCCGCTTGCTGCCGGTCTCGGAGTAACCAACTTCCTTTCTCCGAATGCTACCTTTATCTCGAACCTGACAAATGCCGATAAAGAACAGATTGTTACTTTCAATGGTACCGACGTTGTAACAACACGTATTTACGGCAGTGGTAAAGCAATATTCATAGCTTTCGATTACTATGCAATCGGCAACGAAAATGCACGCATTATCGCCAATGCAGTTTCCTGGGGCGGGGAAAACAACCTTGCTTCATGGGTGACTCTGAGCCAAACCAGCGATACGGTTGGTGCCGGAAACACCTCTAATGTAACAGTGACTTTCCAGACTACCGGCCTTCCTGCAGGTACCTATTATACCAACCTTGCAGTATCCAGCAATGATCCGATTAATCCGATTGTTATTGTACCCTGTACGCTAACAGTTAGTGGTCTTCCGATTGTTGCACTCTCTGATTCATGTGTTGACTTCGGCCAGGTGATGCAGTTCACAAACGAGTCGCGCACATTCAATGTGATCAACAACGGTTGTGATACTCTCTTTGTCAGCTCCATTACTTCCAACCTGCCTGAGTTTTCCGTTTCTGCAAACGTATCCTACCTTCTCCCGGGTGCTTACGCTACAGTTACAGTGAATTTCCAGTCTGCTGCTCTGGGACCATTCAATGGAATCATCAGCATTGCAAATAATGATGTGGATACAACAGTTTGCGTCAGCGCACTATCTGTTCCGGCTCCGGTCATCGATGCGAATCCGTTATCCGGAGTAACAGTTTCAACACCGGCTTGTGGCACCACGACTTCCAGCTCGTTTTATCTGCTGAACACCGGTGGCAGTGATTTGAATTATTCCATCGCCGGTACGCCGGCCTGGTTGACGACAACACCAACCGGCAGCGGAACACTCGCAGCCGGTGATTCTGTACTGATCAATCTTGATTTCGGTTCCGGCACTCTTGTTGGCGGCGTTTATACTACCAACGTCCTCATCACATCGAATGACCCGCAAACGCCAAACTTCAACGTTCCGGTTACAATGAACGTGGATTTCAATCCTTGTATTGATTTCACTTTCGTGTCAAACACGTGTACAGGATTTACGGATTTCACAAGTACGTCGATCAATACGCCAACCAATTATCATTGGGATTTTGGTGATGGAGATACTTCTGACGTTGCCAGCCCGACTCATTCTTATGCATCGAACGGAACCTATACAGTAACATTGATCGCATGGAATGCTTCCGGTTCAGATACGGCTACATACAGCGTTCAGGCGATCATCACAGGTCCTGTTGCAAATGCATGCTACCCGACCACCCAGGCTTATTGTTGTGGTATCGGACTTGTAAATGTTACGGTTGCACACATCAACAAAAACTCAAATGATGCAATCGACGGCTACATGGATTATACCTGTACGGATACTACTACCCTTCTCACGAATAATCAGTATTGGTTCAGGGCGACAACCGGAATCGTGTATGTAGAAACCGTAAAAGCCTGGATTGACTGGAACAACGATGGCTCATTTGATCCCGCTTCAGAGCAAATTTTTGCAGACTCAGCCGTCCTTACAAATCACGGTGGATTCTTTACCGTTCCGGCCACAGCAACGCTTGGCCAACCGCTCCGTTTGCGTGTTGCTTCTGACTACAGCGGTAATGCTACTCCGACACCTTGTCTGAATCTGCAGTATGGTCAGATCGAAGACTATTCTGTCTTCTGTACTTTTGATAACAAAGTTCCAACACTTGCAGCAACTGTAGGTTTCTCAGTGTATCCGAATCCGTTCAACCGTACAACAGAAATCGAATACACACTGAACAGTTCTTCAAAGGTTTCTGTTGAAGTGCTGAATGTGATCGGTGAGAAAGTGAAAGGGTATAGCCTGAATGAATTGCAATCTGCAGGAAAACACAGCTATTCCTTCGAAGCTGCCAGCAATGGCGTTTACTTTGTAAAACTTACGATTGACGGACAGTCAACAGTTCAGAAGATCGTGAAGATGTAATGTTTTTTTAACAGCATTAAAAAGTCCGGACCTCTTTGAGGGTCCGGACTTTTTTTTGGTTGTAAGACAGTGAACGATCTTGCTGTGGGATTCGGGTTGTTTCGTCCCACGTTCCGGGTTCTGTCTTTCATCCCGGTTTCTTCAGCACTTTGTGTGCTTTTCTCTTTTTCACTGTACGGTGCTGATAGTTTTCTGACAGGATACTGATGTTTCCGTCTGTTTCCAACACTGCCAGATCAACCTTTTCAATGGAAGGAACACCATGTTCGCGGATGGATGATTCCAGTTCTTCGAGTGAGATCATTTCCTTTTTCATGTTTTCTTCTATAATATTTCCATGATGAACCAACATAACCGGATCTCCCTGGACAAATTCAGAGATGGTTTTACTGCGGTACAAAATCCTTTTGAGTATGTAATTCATTAAGAACAATGCAGAAGCGGCAAGTACGCCTCCCAGAATACTGGAGTCGCTCCCGACCATTGCATTCTGGACGGAGTTGCTGATCAGCAGAATGAACACCAGATCAATCACGGACAATTGTGCCAGTTCTTTTTTTCCGAAAAATCGAATGGCAACAATAATAAAGACATAAATTGAGATACTACGGAGGGGAATTTCGAGGAATGGAGACATGGCGGAAGAAAGTAGGTTGATCAGTTTAATAGAATGGAATTCAGGAAGCACTTAAAATATAGTTTCACCAAGATAATAAATATGTGCCGGTTAATTTTTTTCATTCCCTGAATTTTTCACAACCTGAATTTCGTCTTATTTCTTTCGGTCAAATTCTGTGTATCTTTGCACAATGAAATTTGAGAAACATATTTTCATTTGTACAAACCAACGTATGGAAGGGAAAAGAAAATCCTGCGGAGAAGCTTGCGGAATGGAATTGGTGAAAGCGTTCAAAAAAGCGATCACTGACAACAATCTGAAAGCACGTGTCAGGGCACAGCGTGCGGGTTGCCTGGACGCTTGCGATTTCGGTCCATCGATAGTGGTTTATCCGGATGGAATCTTCTATGGAGGTGTTCAGCCAGCAGATGTAGATGAAATTTTCAGAGAGCACATCCTGAATAACCGCCCGGTGGAACGGTTGAAAATTGACTTTTCCAAAACGCCCACAAAAGCCGATGAATGAATCTTCTCCAGAAAAATACAGGCATGATCTGGCCATCATCAGGGAGACAGCAGAGCAGGTAATGAAGGATTTTGGCGTGATGGGCCTTGAAATCCATTTTAGTGGCGATCCCTATGTTGCCTATGAAGAATTAAAGGAACAGATATCTCCGGTACTTTTTCAGCTATTTCAGAACGATCGCTCCCGTTTTCAATCTTTGTTGTACCGCATTGATATCAATGAATCCCGGTTTCGTAAATTACTCGGGGCATCCGCACAATCCAGTTTTTCACTTGACCTTGCAGATATGATTCTGCAGCGGGAATTTCAAAAAGTTTTGACACGGCGATTTTTTTCTAAGTAAACCTGCCGATACTGTATTGTTACATCTCCGGATCCCGGAGAACGTAAACACTCGATAACAGAATGTCAACCCAATTGTTTCTGTTTTTCTGAAAAATAATTTTATCAGGATTTGAGTGAACAAACACTTGCAGCCTTGTGTTATTGGACTATCTAACCTAAAAATAGTCTAATCTCAAATCTTTACTCCTGATGAAAACATCCAATAAAATTAAATTCTTCCTTGTGCTGATCACAGGACTCTTCCTTGGCCGCACCGTAAACGCTCAGACCGCGGAACTTCAGGTCATCCATAATTGTTCTGACCCGATTGCTGACTCTGTTGACGTTTATGTCAACGGTGTTATGACGCTGGACAATTTTGCATTCCGCACAGCCACTTCGTTTCTTACCTTGCCTGCAGGAGTTGATCTGAATGTGGGAATTGCTCCCAAAGGGAGTACTACTGCTGCCGATACCCTTAAAAATTTTGTATTCAATCTGACAAGCGGACAACGATATGTCGCTGTAGCCAGTGGTGTTATTGATCCTTTAAGTTTTGCTTCAAATCCTGAGGGAGTAAATACAGGCTTCACTTTACTGGTGTCCGATAGCATGCGGAATGCATCAACATCTGGCTCAACCGTTGATTTTGTTGTACTTCACGGCGCTACAGATGCACCGGGAGTGGATGTGCTTCCTCAAAGTTCCGCTGTTCCGTTGGTTGCAAATGCAAAATACTCAGACCTCACGCAGTACCTGACTGTGCCGGCTGCGGCTTATGTTTTGAATATTACACCAGCCGGAAACAATTCCACTATTGTTGCCTCGTATGCTGTTGATCTATCTACGCTTGGAGGTGGAGCGGCCGTTGTCTTTGCCTCCGGATTCCTGGATCCTTCAGTGAACAATAACGGGCCTGCTTTTGGTCTGTACGCAGCTCTACCCACCGGAACCGTTATCGCATTTCCAGCTGCAACCATTGCACGTTTACAGGTGATTCACAATGCGGCCGATCCTTTAGCATCTGTCGTTGATGTTTACCTGAATGGAAACCTGTTGCTCGATGATTTTGCATTCCGAACAGCAACTCCGTTCATTGATGCTCCTGCAGGAACAGTATTGAATGTTGGGGTTGCTCCAGGCAGCAGTATGTCAGTGTCAGACACCCTGAAGAATTTTGAACTAATTCTTCAGGCAGGACAATCGTACATAGCAATTGCAAATGGCATTGTGGGTACCGGATTTGCACCGAATCCTGAAGGACGCTCCACGGCATTTACATTGTTCATTAAAGACGGAATTCGTGAAACCGCTGCGGATAACTCCACTGTTGATTTCTTTGCACTGCATGGTGCGACAGATGCTCCCATTGTCGATGTGATTGCCCGTGGTGTTGCAACCCTGGTAGAGGATGCGGCTTATGGTGATCTTACGGGATATATTTCGGTTCCTCCTTCCATTTATACACTGGATGTAACTCCCGGTGCGAACAATTCTGTAATTGTTGCTTCCTATGCTGCAGACCTGAGTACTTTGGGCGGTGGAGCAGCTGCGGTTTTTGCATCCGGATTCCTCGATCCGACTGTGAATAATAACGGTGAAGCCTTCGGTCTGTTTGCTGCTTTACCAAACGGAGCGGTCGTTCCATTCACCAACACTACCGGCATTGAAGAAAAAATGGATTTTATCGGAGGAATTTATCCGAACCCTGCGAACGACGAAATTAATATTGCATTCAACGCCCAAACAATCAGAGGTGTATTGATAACAATCACTGACGCAACCGGACGAATTGTGACGCAAAATTCAACGACAGCCGGTTCAGCAGAACGATTCAGGCTGAATGTTGAGGACCTCAGGCCTGGCCTCTATTCGTTTACTGCTACAGACGGCATCGCAACGTCTAAAAAATCTTTTATGGTGATTCGCTAAGGCGACTTTTTCCTGCGGCAAAATCCCTGCGACCTAAGTTGCAGGGATTTTATTTTTTATAGAGGGAAATCCCGATCAATCCTTATTTTTACCAAATATTGTGGAGTGAAAAAACAAAATCTGCTCCAGTTTGTTCCTGAAACATGGCCCAGTATTCCATAAAGGATGTTGAGATGATGACCGGTATCAAGGCGCATACCTTGCGTATCTGGGAGCAACGTTACAATATTCCTCAGCCAAAGCGGACACCCACGAATATTCGTTTTTATGATGACGAGGATCTTCGTCTGTTGCTGAACATTTCAGTACTGAATCAGTACGGACATAAAATTTCTGAAATCACGAAACTGAGTGGTAAAGAAATTCGTGATCTCGCGGTCAATTATTCCCTGCGTTCGGAGCGTCATGAAGTGCACATACAGTCGTTAATGGCAGCCATGATCAATCTGGATGAATCCGCTTTTGAAAAAATTCTTTCTACCAGTATTTTACAATACGGTTTACCCCGCACAGTTACGGAAGTTATTTTTCCATTCATGAATATGCTGGGTGTGATGTGGATGACGGGAACGGTGAATCCGGCGTATGAACATTTTATTACCAGCCTGGTACGGCAAAAGTTAATTGTCGCCATTGACGGTCAAGCCGTTCCAAAAAGTGGAACACAGAAAAAATGCCTGTTGTTTTTACCGGAAGGTGAGAATCATGAAATCGGTTTGTTGTTTGCAAATTATATTTTTCGCGCCGCAGGTCATCACACACTTTATCTTGGACAGAGTTTGCCGATGTCGGACTTGCTCAGGGTGAAAGAAAAATACAACCCGGATATCGTTTTTACTTCACTCACTACCGGCTACCCTCAGGTAATTGCAAAAAGCATGGTGAAAGAACTGCATTCTCTTTTCCCTTCGGCAATTCTGTTGCTGACAGGTCATTATTTCATTGAACACATGAAAAATGGTGACGAACATGCACACATCATCCGTTCGCTCGAGGAATTAAATCCTTTTTTATTATAGGTCTTATCTGCTGCAGGTTTGCCGTTTTTATTGTTCGACAAGAGCCTTTACCAGATCCTGTCAGATGGCAGAATGAACACAGTATGTTCAACTCGTGAAAATTCCACTACTTTCAGAAACATCCTTTTCCGGAAAAAATACCTTAGGAAACCTTGTGTGAAGATTTAATAGAAATTTTCAAATGCAAAGGGACTTCACGGTGCCGCACAACATTTGCTTACAATTTTGGATTGAACACAATTGGTGTCCATCAGTTGACTTAAGGTCCTAATTTTCAACAAAAAACTCATGCCAAAGGATTTTTTGTTTGATTTTTGATTGAAACTGGTGGATCGGTTTTTGCTGTATTCTTCAAAATTTTCAATTTTTTAAGCATTTCTAATAAATAGAATGTTTAGTTATTTACAAAATAAATTAAACAATATTTGTTTAATTGGCAATTCAATACTATCTTTGTGGAAGAATATATAAAAACAATTAAACAAAAAACCATTCTACCATGAAAGCGACAATTCAATTTAAAGAAATGGTTTCCGGCGAATCAAAACCACTGAGAGCCTTTGCCATGAAACTGACTCAGGACCACGAAGAAGCAAATGACCTTGTGCAGGACACGATGCTGAAAGCTTTTGTGAACGAAGAAAAGTTTTCGGAAGGGACCAATCTCAAAGGCTGGTTATACACGATCATGAAGAATATATTCATCAACAAGTACCGGCGCGCGATGAAATCAAATATTTTCAACGATGATACCGACAACCAGTATTATATTAATTCTGGTAAGAACGCAAGCAGGAACGAAGGGGATTCAAATCTTGTGATGAAGGATGTGAACAAGGCATTGGCCGGTTTATCTGAAAATTTGCGCACACCGTTTCTCCTTAGTTATACAGGTTATAAATACGAAGAGATTGCCCGGAAACTCCAGATCCCACTTGGAACTGTTAAAGTACGGATACACAATGCCCGCAAAGAGTTGATGCATAAGCTTGATGTGTATAAGACGAAGTAATTGTTGATTGATTTCATGTTTTCCGGGCCGGTGTCAAAACCGGCCTTTTTTATGTATTACATTAATTTTATGGAGAATGGAATCAGTTTGAAGTCCGGTTCTTTCAAGGGATGGCAACAAAGGTATTCGCATGAAAATTCCTATCTTTGGCAAATGAAATTTGGTGTAGTCGTATTCCCGGGATCCAATTGCGATGAGGATATGGTTTATGTACTTCGCAATGTCCTCCATCAGGAGGTTGTTAAACTCTGGCACAAGGATCATGATTTGCAGAATTGTGATTGTATTGTTCTTCCGGGAGGATTTTCCTACGGTGATTACCTTCGTTCCGGGGCGATTGCCCGATTTTCCCCGATCATGAAAGAGGTAATTGATTTTGCCGGCAAAGGTGGGATGGTTTTCGGTGTGTGCAACGGTTTCCAGATTCTGTGTGAATCCGGATTGTTGCCTGGAGCATTGCTGCACAACAGCAGTCACCAGTTTATTTGTAAAAATATTTTTATCAAGACAGAAAATCCTGACACACCACTCACCTCACAGATTCCTTCCGGAACTGTGCTGAAGATTCCGATAGCTCACGGTGAAGGAAGGTATTATGCCGCCGAAGAGACATTGAAATCAATGGAAGAAAACGGACAAATCATTTTCAGGTACTGTGACGAAGATGGAAAAGTGACTGACACATCAAACCCAAACGGGGCATTGAGAAATATCGCCGGCATTTGTAACCAGACGAAAAATGTATTTGGCATGATGCCACATCCCGAGCGGGCGGCGGATGATTCTCTGGACAATACAGACGGTAAAATCATTTTTGAATCACTGCTGAATCTCGTGAAAGCCTGATTGTTTTTCCTTTCAGGGGTAAAAAATAAAAGCGGCGCTGGATGTATTCAGCGCCGCTTTTATTTTTAAGTATGCAATCAGAATGATCATTGTTTGATCATGCGCAGAATCTTTTCGGTTCCTGTTGATGAACGGAGATGAACAAGGTAAATACCATTTGCAAAATCACGCATGTTAAGATCTGTCTGGTTTTCTCCGGATTGTGCTTCGAATGTTTGCAGCAGTAGCGGCCGGCCGGTTAAATCAGTGATCTGAAGAGTGACCTGCTCCTTTGCATCAGAATAATATGTACAAGTGAACTGATCTGTGAAAGGATTCGGGAACAGGTTAAATTCGGAGGCATTTAGTGTACCGGAAAGCCTGCAATTTATACTGACACTCAGAGTCCTGGCTGAAGCATTTCCACAGGCATTGTTAGCAATGACACGAACATTTCCTGCAACATTACCCCATGTTACACTTATACTTCCGCTACCCTGCCCACTCACGATAGTTGCGCCGGCCGGAACGGTCCAGTTGTAGGTAACTCCTGGTTGGGTTGCACAAGTGTAATTCAGTCCTGTTTGTCCGGAACATACTGAAGCGGTACCGTTGATGGATGCTGGTCTTGCCGGAATTCCACTGACACTTAAACAACGGGCAACGCTGCTTCCGCAGGCGTTGTTAGCAGTAACACATACAGATCCCGTAACCGGATTCCCGTACCGTACAACAACAGCATTACTGCCCTGTCCGGTGGTCACAGTTGCGCCGGCCGGAACGGTCCAGGTATAAGAAGTTGCGCCACTAACAGTTGCAACAGAATAACTGACTGCGGACAAATTGCAAAGATTATTCGCCTGACCAGTAATCCCCCCCGGGGTGGCTGGAACGGAACGAATCGTTGCGGTCCTGTTTGAACTTGTACCGCATGAATTACTTGCATTGACAATCAGGTTCCCGGAGGTAAATACAGCCGGTAACGTGAATTGGATAGTACGTGTCCCTTGTCCGTTCACAATGGTTGCACCGCTTGGAACGGTCCAGTTGTAACTGCTGGCATAGTTAACCGCTGCGATTGTGTAGGTTTGGGTTGAACCGGCACATGCACCGATTAAATTTCCCGAAATGGCTCCCGGAGTGCCTGGTTTCAACAGAAATGTTATTGCCTTGCAGGAATTGGAGCTGGTTCCGCACGCGTTGGATGCGGATACACAAATATTACCCGAAGCAGCCGAACCATTCAGGCTGAAAGTGATCGAAGGTGTTCCCTGGCCTGTGGTAATCGTATAGCCGGAAGGAACAGTCCATGAGTACGACGTGGCACCTCCCACCGCTGCAACAGAAGCAGTATTACCAGTGGAAGAGCGGCAGAAAGAGTTCGCTGAGCTGATGACCCCGGGCGTTGCAGGAGCAGAGGTACATCCGCCACAAGACTGTACTGTAATTGTTGTCGAGGCAGAAGTTGAACATCCGCCACTGGTGTATACATAGGTTAGCGTGTAGGTTCCCTGGCCAACAGTAGGATCGAATGTGTTGCCGCTGACTCCGGTGCCGCTGAATGTTCCACCGGAAGGAGATCCGGATAAAGCCACGAGGCCACCATTGTCGCAAACTACAGAATAGGTTCCTGCGCTGACTGTCGGCGGATTGTTTACCGTGATCGTTGTTGAAGCATTGCCAGTGCAACCATTTGCATTTGTGTAGGAATAATTGATGGTGTATGTACCTGCGCCGGTGGCGGGATTAAAAGCAGATCCACTCACTCCTGTTCCGCTGAAAGTTCCACCGGAAGGAGTGCCGTTGAGCGTAACAATTCCGCTGTTTGTGCAAACAGCAGGGTATGTACCAGCGTTTACAACCGGCACATCGTAAACCTGAATTGAAGTGGAAGAAGTAGCGGAACACTTTCCATCACTATAAGTATAGTTAATGACATATGTTCCGGCACCAACACCGGGGTTGAACGAAGTGCCCGTCACTCCTGTACCGCTGAAAGTTCCGCTGGAAGGAGAACCGTTCAATGCAACGGCAGCACTGTTTGAACACACCGGAGAATAGGATCCGGCATTTACTGAAGGAACAGTATTCACAAGGATGGAAGTGTTCGCAAAATTGGTGCAACCGCCTGATGAATACGTATAGGTAATTACATAGGTTCCCGGACCTGTATTTGGATTAAAAGAATTTCCGGTTACACCGGTTCCGCTGAATGTTCCGCCTGCAGGAGTTCCAACCAGATTGACTGCTGCGCTGTTTGTACAAACTTCGCCGTACACCCCTGCGCTCACAGTCGGTAGCGGATTTACCGTAATGGTGGTGGAATTGCTTCCGGAGCATCCGGTGGATATATCTGTATATGTATAATTAATTGTATACGTGCCAGCCCCTACTCCCGGATTAAAATTATTTCCACTGACACCGGTTCCGCTGAAGGTTCCTCCGGCGGGTGTCCCGCTCAGGTTCACAAGTGCCGCATTCGTGCAAACTGCTGCATACGTTCCTGCGCTGACAGTAAGCCCGCCGCCAATACTCACCGCAGTGGCAGGAGATGTTGCCGGACCGCAATCCGGGGAGGGGTTGGTGGTTGCGGGGAAATTTATGCTCCAGCTGTTGATTGTACCGACATCAGCACCTGCACGGTCGTAGACTCTTAACTTCCATGTTCCGTTGGGATTAATTGTTCCATTACCGAGTGATGCAAAACTGGTTTTCGTCGAGTTCGTGCAGGAAGTAATGGCAGCAGCCCAGGGTTTATAAGTTCCGGTGAATGGTGCCGTTCCGGTAGAAACAGTTGTAGCGCCAGCATCGGAAAATACAGTATTGGTAAAATTATCTCCGGAACCACCTGCCTGGTTGCTTAATCCAAGCACTTCTCCGTTTGGTGCCTCAAGCATCAATACCAGGTCTCCGTCATACGTGTGTGTGACATTGATGGAAATAGTAATTGCAGAAGAAGGGAAAGCAGCCGGTAATCCACTTACGGTGATTCCGCTGATTGCAGGTGATGTGCAGGTATTGTCAGGAATTGAAACCGCACCGGATGAGTTGGAAGTTTGCGGTGCAGTTGTCGCTGCGGCAAGTGTGAATGTGTAATTTCCGTTTTGTGTTGCAGAGTATGTAGTTGTATTCGCTCCGCTGATTGCGACACCATTCAGGTTCCACTGGATACTGTAGCCGGAAGTATTGTTTGCTGTGAGCAATACATCACTGCAGCCGGAGGCTGAACCGGAAGGAGAAATTACAGGTGAAAGTTGAATAACATTTATCGTAACTGCGTTGGAGGAAAACGTTCCACTGCCGCATCCCCCGGTGGTTGTGACTGTGTATATCCCGGATTGGCTTGCGGAATAGGATGATGAAGTTGCTCCGCCGATCGGCGTGCCGTTTCTGTTCCATTGATAGGTGGAAGATGAGGTTGAACTCAAGCTGACAGAACTACCGTAACAAATTGTTGATGAGCCTGAGATTGTAACTGTGGCCGGACCTCCAGTACCTGCAGTTCCAATTCCTACAGCATACCATGCATTGGTAGTCGCAATAACTTCTGCAGAACATGCACCGTACAAATCTGTTGCCGCCTGAATGGAGTATGTCCTTGCGTCCGCATATTGGGATGTCGAAGTGAGATACACTGTGAGTGTACGGAATGCAATGGCAGCAGCTTTGGAAAGTCCGATGCCACTGACATTATAAGCATTGCCAATATCATTTGTTCCGGAACCTCCGTTTGCAAGAAGGTAGAACCAAAAATTTTGAACTCCGCTATTGGTGTGCACACCGCCATTGTCCACGGTGCCGGTATACCAGTTTGTACCAAGATACGTATCGGGTTGTCCATATGCATTCGGGTTGCTGTGAGAACGAAAAGCTGCGCCGATGTCTTCGCCAATGAGCCAGTCTGCATGCGCTGGATCAGCATACCATTCCACAGCAGTTCCGAAACAGTCACTGAACGATTCATTCAGTGCTCCGGATTCATAGGAGTAATTCAGGTTCGCAGTATATTGCGTTAGACCATGTGTGATTTCATGTCCGCCGATGTCTAGAGAAGTCAGCGGAGTATATGTTGCATTTCCGTCGCCATAGGTCATTCGTGTTCCATCCCAGAAAGCATTGACATAGTTGGCGCTGTAATGAACGTAGCTGAGCAATTTCAAGCCGGCATTGTTAATGCTGTTGCGGCCAAAATTACTATAATAATAGTCGTACGTTTTTTCTGTTGCCAGATGCGCATCAGTAGCATATTGATCTTTGTTTGCATTGACATTGTTCCACAAGTTGTCCGCATCTGTGAAATCAATCGAAGCAGCATAAGATGTCCCGCGTTGCAGGTTATAGGTTTCCATGCCCAATCCGGCTCCTCGGCCGGCTTCCCGCAGACGGTAAGCTCCGGCATAACTGTCAGTGATAATGGTTTGAATTCCCGCATATGCAGTGTTGGCAGTACCGGAGGTATTCGCTTCGTGAATACGGTCCTGTACATTGACAACCTGACCATTTACCGCATCAATAAAGACATATGAACGGCTCATGGGTTCGGAGGCATAGATATCGAAGCGATAGGCAAGTCGGTACACGGGGTTATTGGGATAGCGTGAATCGTACGCAAAGCAAAGCTGTGCTTTTGGAAAAAAACTGGCGGAAGGATCATCCTGTTCTTTTTTAAGCCAGGCTTCTTCTTCCGGCGATTGCCATTTGTACTTCTTTGCTCCAACTTTGGCAAGAGCTTTTGTGAGTGCATCATTTTCTCCCAGGACAGCAGAAGAATTTACTTTTAAATGCTGGAAGACTACTCCGTTCATAGAATAGACAGCACCTCCTTTTGTATGGACCAGCCACATGGTACCTTCAACCGGGATACCTTTGAAATACTGCTGGTAACGGAAATGAGTGTAGCCGATAAGATCTGTTTCTGTGGATAACAGCTGCAGGCTAAATCCGGCATCCATTCCAAAATACAGTTGTAACCATAAAGCAGGCTCGCTCGCAGCCGGACGAGCATTTTCATGAAATGAGATGAATGAAGGAATTGCAGATTTCTCCGAAAGAATAATTTCATTAGCTCCTTTTACGATTCTATCAGCTTGCATTCCGGTTAACCGGTTTTCTGCCCGAGCGATTAATCCGGTAAAGCTCATCCAGGTGATGAGTACTACAGCATAGATTTTTTTCATAATTGATTTTGGGTGTTAAACAGAAGTAGTTGATGAAAGGTAGGTAATTTCAGTAGTTTTTATAATGGAATTGACAAAACGGCCCTGAAAGCGGAGTGCAATGGATAAATCTTCATTTTTACTCCAGAAATATGCGGGTTTGCAATCAAAAAATCGGTCTGATTTTCTCTGTTTGTTTTCATCCAGGGAACAGTCTGTACACTTTGCCAGAATAAAAAAAGCCTGCCGTTTTCGCGGCAGGCTTTCAGCTGGGATGAAATCAATTAATTTTTCACAATAAATTTCGTAAGCACTCCATCCTTGTAGGTGATCCGGATAAAGTAAATTCCATTTGGCTGATCGTGCAGACTGAATGTTTGTCTGGATCCCGGAAGTACCGCACCTAGGGATTCACCTGTAATCAACTGTCCGGTTGAGTTGAACAACTCCTGTTTCACTGCAGACAATGCAGCTGAATATTCGACTGTAATAATTCCATCGGTTGGGTTCGGGAAAATGATTACAGAGGAAAGGTTTTTCTCATCCCGGATTCCAAGATCCACATTTACATAGATGCAATCGGTAGCAGTACAGGAATTGCTGCCAGTAACTGTTACGCAATAATTGCCTGTATTCGTCACTGTGATTGTTTGTGTGCTCGCGGTCGTGGACCAGGAATAAGCGCTGAACCCGGAGCCTGCATCCAGTACCGTGGAAGTGACGACAAAAATCGTATCGGGGCCGAGAGATACTGTTGGAGGCGTATTGATAATTGCCTGAACAGGAATAAAATTACCCGGGCAGATTCCATTGGTTGCCTGCACATAGTACGTTGTCGTTGTCGTGATGAACGGTGTTGTAAAGGTTGTACCTGTTCCAAGTTGCGTACCTCCGCTGGCGGTTGCATACCAAATGAGGGTTGCAGCTGATGAGGCACCGAGTGTAACGGAACCGGCTCCGCAGCGTGCTGACGAACTTACACTTGGGTCGGGAGTGATTGTGCCAACAACAGCAACA